>NZ_JAHLPI010000016.1:0-256616 GCF_018917825.1 Ruminococcus sp. MSJ-25 | reverse complement strand
AGCAGTGAAAATGGCTGATTGAAATACATAAGTTTGTATGTTTTCACAATTGCACGTACTTGTTTTTATTATTATTGCATAAAAATAGTGCACAGAATCACACCATGCACTATTAATTCCTATTTTACAGAATAGTAGATATCCATTATTTCTGATTCAGATATGTCACCACTTAAACTAAATATATATTCGCCATTATCCCACAAAATATTAATGAAATCATCATTTGTGTATATCATAAACTCATTTCCGAATTTATCTGATGAAGTTTTGAAATGACCACGTTCATTATCATAATATGAAGAATAAGAATCCGCTGTATATTGGTCGAAATATATACTCTTTTTCTTATCATCTGAATAATAGCATAATTCAATGTAGTTGTCAGTTGAAACACTTTCGCTTTCATCTAAAACAAAGTCTTCCGGAACAGTAATACTATATTGCTTTTCTATCTTGCTTTTGTGATCGCCTATATCTTTGCTATCATGTTGAACAGATACAACGGTGTGATCATTGAAATTTCGCAGGAAGAAATCTCTTACTGCATTTCTTGCAGGTGCATAGGCGGCAACAGTCGTTGTACCCATAATAGCTGCCGCAATTATGGCAGAAGCGATCCTTCGTCCTGTGGTTTTGATAAGCGGATAATAGATGCGGCTTTGGTTCTTTATGAGCTTTTCTTTTTTGTTCAGATAGTCCTTAGAAAACTCATAATTTTCGTACAATGACAGATCTAGGCTATTTAGTTCGTCGCAATACAAAGGTACAAGCTTTTTTAATTCTGATCGTGTATCACTCATCGTCGTTTATATCCTTTCTGAGTATTTTTCGGGCTTTTTCAAGTCTTGATTTTACTCCGCCAACAGATAGGTGTAGTTGCTTTGATATTTCCTTGACCTTAAAGCCATAGAAATATTTCATCATAATAACGTCACGGTAAATATCAGGCAACTTTTCGACCATATCAGCAACAATAAGCTTTTCAATGTGGTCATAGTCTTCAGATATCTCTTTAATTTTATCATCTATCTGGACATTGATACTGTGTTTGTTTTCTTTTGCAAGAATATCGATACACACGTTCCTATTAATAATAACTGTATAAGCGACTATTTCGGCTGGTTCTAAACTATGAATTTTTTTGAAATTTTCTGCTAACGCCAAAAATGTTTCAAAAACAGCTTCTTCTGCCAAGGCGTTATTATGCAACTTTGACATGGAGAATACGAACAATTTTCTTTCAAGAGAGTCATATATTTTTCTGAACTCTGATTTATCATCATCGTCGATCAGCGTCATACAAACAGCGAGCACTTGATCACCTCTGTCTAATTTTGTAATAAACTTAGTATAGCATTATTTATATATAATTTCAAGGGGGATTGTCTGTTGAATTAAAATCTTGTTGATTGTGAAATGTTTGTTAACATCAACACGGAAGTTGAAATAGCCGTAATTCATTAAGGATTGACGAAACTTCATATCTTGTGTTATACTATTCATGAGAGATAGGCTTCCTTTCTGATTTGAATTTGGTGTGGTAACTTTATTTTATCAGATTTTTGTCTATCTCTCTTTTCTTTTTTCTTAATTTTGTCCAATATCTATTGTAGCACTACAATAAATTACTCACTTCTTACATCACAATACTTGCGTTCATACAGATAATATGTTATAATATATAATGTATATTTATAAATCTAAAGGAGGTTTATTTATGGATCAGCTTATAAAATTACTGAAAAACAACGCCCGTATCACAAACAGCGAGCTTGCCGTTCTTCTCGATAAGTCAGAAGAACAGGTGGCGGCGGATATCGCCAAGCTTGAAGCAGGCGGTGTAATAAAGGGCTATTCCGCGATCGTTGACGAAAGTGCCTATGACCCTAATTCAGTTTTCGCTCTTATAGAACTTAAAGTCACCCCACAGTCACAGTCAGGCTTTGACGAGATAGCAAACCAGATCGCAAGCTATGAGCAGGTGGAGTCCGTCCGCCTTATGTCAGGTGCTTATGATATAATCGTTGCCGTGAACGGTGCAAACATCAGGGATATCTCACAGTTTGTTTCCCAAAGACTTGCAACTATCGACGCTGTCCAGTCCACCGCCACACACTTCGTGCTAAAGGTCTATAAAGACAACGGCATCATGATAAGCACAGATGATAAAGACGAAAGAGGTTTGATCTCCCCATGATAGATTATAATAAAGTGCTTTGCCCTGCCATAAAGGAAATGAAGCCCTCAGGTATCAGAAAATTTTTCGATATCGCACAGCAGCTGGAGGGCGTTATCTCCCTTGGCGTTGGCGAGCCTGACTTCAAAACTCCGTGGCTCATACGTCAGGAAGCTATCTCAACTTTGGAAAAAGGCAAGACCTGCTATACCGCAAACGCAGGTCTGATCGCTCTCCGTGAAGAGATAGCCAAGTATTTTCAGCGTACTATCCACACAAGCTATGACCCTAATAAGGAAATAATCGTCACTGTTGGCGGCTCTGAAGCTATCGACCTTACCATAAGATGCCTTATCCAACCCGGTGATGAAGTCCTTATAGTCGAACCGTCCTTTGTCTGTTATCGTCCTATCGTCTCCCTATGCGGCGGCGTTCCGGTGGTCATAGAAACAAAGGAAGAAAACGAGTTCCGACTTACAGCAGACGAGCTTCGTGAAAAAATAACCGACAAAACCAAGCTCCTTGTCCTGCCCTATCCTAATAACCCAACAGGTGCGATAATGCGCCGTGAAGATCTTGAAGCTGTCGCAAAGGTGCTTAAAGATACCAATATCATGATAGCCTCAGACGAGATATATTCCGAGCTTACATATTCAGGCAAGCATTGCTCTATCGCAGAAATAGAGGGTATGCGTGAGCGTACTATCGTCATAAACGGCTTTTCCAAAAGCTTCGCAATGACAGGCTGGCGGCTTGGCTTCCTTGGCGGACCAAAAGAGATAGTGTCACAAATGCTCAAGCTTCATCAGTATGCTATCATGTCCTCCCCTACTGTCAGCCAGTATGCCGCTATCGTTGCCATGCACAGCTGCCAGAAGGATATAGATGCCATGCGTAACGAGTATAATATCCGCCGTCGCTTTGTGGTGGATTCTTTCAATAAGCTTGGTCTTAAATGCTTTGCACCACAAGGCGCATTCTATGTTTTCCCTTGTATCAAAAGCACAGGCATGACAAGCGCCGACTTCTGCGAAAAACTTGTGTACACCAAAAAGGTAGCCGTCGTACCGGGAGACGCTTTCGGCGAGTGCGGAGAGGGCTATGTGCGTGTCTCCTACGCCTATTCCCTTAACCACCTGAGAGAGGCTATCAAACGTATCGGAGAATTTTTAGAGGATATCAAAAATGGTAACGTGCAGTAATTTAAAAATAAAAGCCTACGGAAAAATAAATCTTGCATTGGATATCGTTGGTAAACGTGATGACGGCTACCATATGCTAAATACTGTCATGCAGTCAGTGTCCTGCTTCGACCTCCTGGACTTCACCCTCTCTGAGGGCGAGGGCATAGAGCTTACCTGCAAACTTGACAGCTTTCCAAAAGGCGAGGATAATATCATCACCAAAGCCTACCATGCCTTTGCCGACTTCACCCATATTGACTTCGACTGTAAAATAACAGTGAATGTGGAGAAAAACCTCCCCTCACAAGCAGGCATGGGCGGAGGAAGTGCAGACGCCGCCGCTACCCTTAGAGCCTTGGACTTCATGTTTGATACAAGGCTCACCGATGAACAGCTCTGCTCCATAGGCGTGGCTCTGGGTGCAGACGTGCCTTTCTGTATTACAGGCGGCACAAGGCTCTGTCAGGGCGTTGGCGAAATAATGAGCAACCTGCCCTCACCCGACTGCGCTTTCGTAATAATAAAACCCGACGTGGGTATCTCCACCCCCGAAGCTTTCAAAAAGTATGACAGCATTTCAAACCCAAAACGCTGTAATATGGACGTCCTGCTGAGATATATCGGCGGCGGAAAGCTTTTCGGCATATGCTCAAACCTTTTCAATGTGCTGGAATATGCCGCCGACCGTGAGGAGATAGCTCATGCAGTGCATGAGCTTAAAAACAGCGGAGCTCTCTCTGCCCTTATGACAGGAAGCGGCTCAGCCGTTTTTGGAGTTTTCCCCGATATCGCTTCCGCACAAACAGCCGCAGAAAAGCTGTCAGGCTGGAGCTATAAGTGCGTTTGTCAGCCTGTAAAACAGGGCTGGGAATTTGTATATTAATGAGGTGAAATAATTGAGCAGAAATAAATGCAGAATTTGCGGATACCGCTTTAAAAGCGATGATGAGATAATTTGTCCTGAGTGCTTCACAGCCCGTGACGAGGATATAAGCTGTAACAGCCTTTCAGATGACCTGCACTCTCATGATCTCCGTGCCGATAACGAGCAGGACGGCTGGTTCGGTCAGTCTGAAAATGACACCTTCAAAGAAGAAAAGAACGATTTCGTTTCCGAGGAACGTAAAGAGGAAGCAAGGGACGAGAATTTCCAAAGCACCTATACCCCACCTAAAAACCCGACCCCTCCCCCAAGCTATTCAGATTCAAGAGCCGAAAAGCTTGCCGCCCTCAATAACTACAACCAACAGCGTGCAAGCTATAACCGCCCAAACAACAGCTCCTATAGCTTCAACGCCACGAACATAAACCACTCTAACAAAAAGAATGGCGGCAAAGGCTGTGCCACCGCCGTTGTGGTCATAATAATCCTTATGGCTATCCTCCCAACTATCATAGGCTTTGTCTCATCAAAAATAATTTCAAGCAAATATGACGACTATAACTATGACTACGATTATGACGATACCTATAGTGAAGCCGAAGATGACTACACCGACCATTCCAACCTCTATGTAGCGCAAGACGCTGAGGACGGTACCTACAGCGTTCAGTATCAAGGCTATACCCTCACTGAACGTAAAGTAAGCGACCTGACCGATGAGGAAAGAAACTCCCTTTCAGGCGGCATTATAAACGGTGACACAGTATGGGAAATAGACCTCGACCTTGATGTTAATATCAGCGATAGCAACAGACAGGTAAAATTCACCTTTGCCTACAACACCGCCTATGACGAAAACGATAATTCGTTTTTCTCAAACAACTTCTACCCCGGTGAAAGCGACTACGACGACGATATGACCTATACGATCAAGTTCCTCGTCCCAGCCGATTCAAAGCGCACCACGTTCACAGCCTGCTTCCAGAACGACGATTTGATAACAGATTCATTCCAGTTCAATATCCCGCTTGACGAAAACACAGACTCATCAGGCGACCTATCCTCTGACTCCTACACCAAAATAGGCAGAGTTGACACAGCGGCATGAACGATATTCTAAAAAGCTGTACCCTCTGTCCAAGAGAGTGCAAAGTGAACCGATACGAGCATAAAGGCTTCTGCGGTGAAACTGCCAAAGTAAGGATAGCCCGAGCCGAGCTTCATATGTGGGAAGAACCTTGTATCAGCGGCACAGAAGGCTCAGGAACAGTATTTTTCTCAGGCTGCTGTCTGAAATGCTGTTTCTGCCAAAACTACGAAATATCCGCTCAGGGCAAAGGCTTTGAGCTTACTGAACAAGAACTTGCAGACACTTTTCTGCGGCTTCAATCGATGGGCGCAAACAACATAAACCTCGTCAATCCCACCCATTTCGTTCCGCAAATAATCAAAGCGCTCGACCTCTGTAAAGATAAGCTCACTATCCCCGTGGTCTATAACAGCGGCGGTTATGAAAAGCCCCAAACGCTGGAGCTTCTTCGTGGCTATGTGCAGATATTTCTACCCGACCTTAAATATTTTGATCCTACACTTTCGGATAAATATTCCAAAGCCGCAGACTATTTTGAAAACGCCGCTGCTTCAATACATAAAATGGCGGAGCTTTCAGGCAAGCCAACCTTTGACGAAAAGGGCATAATGCGCAGCGGCACAATAGTCCGCCACCTTGTCCTCCCTACCCACCGTAAAGACTCCATAAAGCTTATGGAGTGGCTAGGCAAAAATTTTGCCAAAGACGAGATAATGATAAGTCTTATGAGCCAGTTCACCCCAGTGTATAAAGCCTTTGACTACAAAGAGCTTTGCCGTAAGACATCAACTTTCGAGTATAACACCGTCATTGACGCCGTGAACAAATATGGTTTTGAGGGTTTTGTCCAAAGCCGCACATCCGCCGCCAACGATTTTATCCCCAAATTTTATGACGAAAAATACTACTGATATGCAATTTTTTTATCGGACTGCCATGCTAACACAGACAGCCCGATATTTTTGTAATAAAATTGTTATACATTCCCTATTGACATTTTGAACAAAAAAGTTTATAATGTTAATGTAAGTTTGGTAAAACAAACTTGAATGGGGTAACTTATGGGGTAAACATTAGTCACCAACCGTAAAAAGGGCAGCAAAATTGCCGCCTGCATATAAGTTATCGAAAAGAGGTCATGCAAATGTCAAAGGCTTTCGGTTCAAGATATTCCATTGAAAATTCCGAGGAAGCAAAGGAGTATTTTGAGTTTGTAAAGGACCTGCTTGACAGCGATGTTGTAAACGAAATGAAAAATTTTCGTCATCACTATAGTACGACTTGCTATCAGCATTGCATCAATGTATCCTACTATAACTATCTCGTTTGCAGAAAATTGGGACTAAATTCAAGATCCGCAGCAAGAGCAGGTCTGCTTCACGATCTGTTTCTTTATGATTGGCGGGATCGTGAGAAGAAAAAAGGCGAAATGCCTCACGGAATGACCCACCCAAAGGTCGCACTCAACAATGCGAAACAGCATTTTGAGATAGGCAAGCGTGAGGAGGATATGATAGTCAAGCATATGTGGCCGCTGACCCTAAAATTCCCTAAATACGCTGAATCTTACGTTATCGTGTGTATCGACAAATACACCGCAATGTTGGAAATAGGCTCTTATTTGGGTCAGAAAATGAAAGAAAAAGCGAAAGCAATGCGAACAAAACAGCATTAAACCAAAGCGGACAGGCACATACCTGTCCGCTTTCAGTTTGTTGACAAATTCCTAAATAAATGTACAATTGATCGTACTCTTATATAAATGCAAAAAGACCGCCCCTAAGATAAGGGACGGTCTTTCCCGTTTATCAGGCAAAATAAACGGATATTGGTGTTTAGTGAATGTCGTTGTAAAGTGCAATGTAATCCTTGGCGGACTTTGTCCAACTGAAATCCTGCTTGAGCGCAGTGTTCACAAGCCTGCCCCACTTCATCTTGTCATCATAGTATGCCCTGGCTCTAACAACAGCGTCAAGCATATCATGTGCGTTGTAAGACTTGAAAGTAAAGCCGTTTCCACTCTTGTCGCCTGCGTCATGGATACTGTCTCTCAAACCGCCTGTCTCTCTTACGATAGGTATAGTACCATATCTCAGAGCGATCATCTGAGCCAAACCGCAAGGCTCGCTCTGCGACGGCATAAGGAACATATCCGCACCAGCGTATATCTTCTTGGACAGCTCAGGCACAAAACCAATGGTCAGACCCACTCTGTCAGGATAACGATAATGCATTTCGCTGAAAAAGTCCTCGTATATCTTCTCGCCCGAACCAAGAATAGCAAACTTGCAGCCAAGCCTGATGATGTCCTCAAACACATACTTGATAAGGTCAAGACCCTTGTGTGAAACAAATCTCGTTACGATACCGATAACAGGCTCTTTTCCATGTGCCATGCCAAGCTCGCTGAGCAAAGCGTGCTTGCAAACAGCCTTGCCCGTCTTGTCATTTAAACTATAATTCTTAGCAATAACAGGATCAGTTGCAGGATCATAGATCTTCTGATCTATTCCGTTGAGTATTCCGCAAAGCTTGTATTGCTTGTTCACAAGCTCCCTGTCAAGGCCATGTGAATACCATGGATCAAGTATCTCCCAAGCATAGCTTGGCGAAACTGTCGTCACCTTGTCAGCCGTTTCAATAGCAGCCTTCATAAAGTTCACATCGCCGTCATATGAAAGCAGATCCGTATGATAAAGCGGAATGCCCATAATATCGTTGATAAGTTCTAAGCCATATTGTCCCTGATACTGAATATTGTGTATGGTAAATACCGTCTTGATATCCTCATAACCCTGCTGATAGCGGTAGAAAATATCATAGTAAACAGGAACAAGTGCCGTCTGCCAGTCATTGGCGTTTATAACATTTGGCTTAAAGTCGATGTATCTTAGCAGCTCGAGAACTGCCCTTGAGAAGAATATAAATCTCTCAGCATCATCATAAAAGCCATACAGACCGTTTCTCTGGAAGTAATACTCATTATCCAAAAGATAATAAGTCACTCCGTTCACAACGCCTGTAAAAACGCCGCAGTATTGATTTCTCCATGCCACCGGCACAGTGAAATTCGTAACATATGTCAGCTTGTCCTTAAGCTCCTGCCTGATAGAGCTGTAATAAGGTATCACGACTCTGCAATCGTGACCCTCGGCATTGATAGCCGCAGGCAGTGAGCCTGCAACATCAGCCAATCCACCTGAAGCAATAAAAGGCAAAGCCTCACTTGCAGTATAAAGTATGTTCATATCCGAACCCTCTTTCCTAAGTCATTGCGACCTTTTTATACAGAAGCTCCCTTTCCTACATACATAGGATACTGTGGCGAGCTTGTAAGGATATGGTTTTCACAGATAGAAACGTTCTTGTCTGTGATAAGATAGTTAAGCTCAGCATTGTCACCAACAACAGTGCCCTGCATAAGGATACAGTTCTTGACCTTTGCACCCTTGCCTACCTTAACGCCTCTGAACAGTACAGAGTTCTCTACCTCGCCCTCTATGATACAGCCGTCAGCAATAAGAGAGTTTGATACCTTGCTGTCCAGATCGTACTTAACAGGAGCATTGTCGCTTACCTTTGTGTAGATAGAACGCTTTGGAACGAACAGCTTGCGTGCATTCTCAGGTTCAAGCAGAGCCATGTTTGACTTAAAGTAGCTTTCAGGGCTGTTGAGCTTGCTGAAATAGTTATCGTACTCGTAGATCTTTATCTTAAGCTCTCTGCACTTCTCCTGAAGAATATTTCTCTCAAAGCTTACATTTCCTCTAGCCATTGCGTCATTAACAGTTTCAATAAGGAAATCCATTGACATAACGAACACATTAAGGCTCGTTGTGCAAGTTCCGCTGATGTCAGGATTGATAAGAACAGAGGTTACGTTCTTGTCAGCGTCAACGTTGAATACAGTTGAGGTCTTGATATCCTCAGAGCTGTAAACGCCAGTGTGTGCAACAGCAGTAATATCAGCACCGCTCTCTATATGAGCCGCAACGATAGGCTTGTAGTCAATGTTTGTAACAACGTCGCAGTCTGAAAGGATAACATATTTAGCTCTTGAGTGCTTGATAAAGCTCATCGCACCATAAAGAGCCTCGATCCTGCCTCTGTAAAGAGTGCTTTCAACGTTGCCGAATGGAGGCAGAATGTAAAGTCCGCCCTTTTTTCTTGCCAGATCCCACTCTCTTGCAGAGCCGAGGTGATCCAGAAGTGACTGATAGTTAGATTTTGTTATAACACCGACCTCGCTTATGCCGCTGTTTACCATGTTAGACAGTGGGAAGTCGATAAGGCGGTATCTTCCGCCGAACATTACAGAACCCATAGTTCTGTTCTTTGTCATGTCGCCAAGAGTCGTGTCGTGCATATTAGCGAAAACAAGACCCAGTACGTTACCCATATTTACATCCATGTTTACTCGGTCCTTTCTTAGATATTCTCGTAAATTATTGCCTTTGGTGCAACAACACTGCCGTCAGAAACGGTCAGGTTATTGCCCACTACAGCAACGCCCCATGAGTCCTTGTCCTCGATAGTTTCAGGTCTTGCACCGATCTGAGCGTTCTCACCGATAACAGTGTTCTCGCCAACGATAGCATACTCGACCTTTGCACCCTTCTTGACAACTGCGCCAGGCATAAGGATAGAATCCAGTATCTCAGCGCCCTCCTCAACAGTAACGCCGTCAGAGATCATTGAGAACTCTACAGAGCCGTCGATAACGCAGCCCTCTGTTACCATAGAGTTCTGTACCTGAGCGTTCTTTCCTATGCTCTGAGGTGGCATAACAGGGTTTCTTGAGTATATCTTCCAGCTTGTGTCATAAAGATCGATAGGAATGTTAGGATTGATAAGGTCCATATTTGCTTCCCAAAGAGAGTCGATAGTTCCAACGTCCTTCCAGTAGCCGTCAAAACGATAAGCCACAAGCTTCTCGCCTGCTTCTCTCATGTCAGGAATAATGTTCTTGCCGAAGTCCTTTGAAGCTTCCTTGTCGTTCTCATTGGCGATAAGATAAGCTTTCAGCTTCTTCCAAGTGAATATGTAGATACCCATTGAAGCAAGAGTTGAACGAGGATTCTTTGGCTTCTCCTCGAAGTCGATGATGTTGTCGTCCTCGTCGGTTATCATGATACCGAAACGTGAAGCCTCTTCCTTTGGAACATCCAGAACAGCGATAGTAGCGTCAGCGTTCTTAGCCTTGTGATATTCCAGCATCTTGTTGTAATCCATTTTGTAGATATGGTCGCCTGAAAGAACAACAACATACTCAGGGTCATATCTGTCTACAAAAGCGATATTCTGATAAATAGCGTTTGCAGTACCCGAATACCAGTCAGCGCCTGAAGCTGTCTGATAAGGAGGAAGCACATGAACGCCTCCGTGTATTCTGTCAAGATCCCAAGGCTGACCGTTTCCAATGTACTCATTGAGTACCAATGGCTGATACTGCGTCAGCACGCCCACTGTGTCGATACCTGAATTGATACAGTTCGAGAGAGGGAAATCAATGATACGATACTTAGCACCGAAAGGTACTGCCGGTTTTGCAACGCTCTGTGTCAGGGCATACAATCTGCTTCCCTGACCGCCTGCCAGCAGCATTGCAACACATTCTTTTTTGTTGAACATAATTAATTCACCCACCAATTTTTATTAAGTCTATATTACTCAGCCTTTTTAGCTGTGGACTTCTTAGTTGTTTTCGCCTTAGCGGCTTTCTTGACAGCAGTTTTCTTAGCCGCCGTCTTTGTCTTTTTCTTATTCTCTGCCTTTTTCTCAGGCACAGGTCTTTCCTCTTTCTTCACCGTGAAATACATACAGGAGAACGCAGGAATGTCGATACAAACAGACTGATCAAAGCCGTGCATCTTCTCATCAACAGCCTTTACAGTGCCGTTCGTGCAAGGGGATCCGTCAACAGAAGACGAGTTGAACACCTCTGTATAGCAGCCCCAGTAAGGAACGCCAAAGCAGTATGACTTTCTTTCCACAGGAACAAAGTTGCACACAACGATGACCTCTCCGCCGTTTTTGTCAAAACGTCTGAAGATGATGATACTCTGCTTGAAATCGTCATTTGATATCCAGCTAAAGCCCTCCCAAGAGAAATCTCTCTCCCAGAACTGAGGGTGGTCAAGATAGAAGTGATTGAGGTTCTTGGAGTAGTTCAGATAATTGCGGTGGTTCTCATATTCGTCCACCATGAACCATTCCAGACCATTCTCGTAATCCCACTCTCTGAACTGAGCAAAATCAGCACCCATGAACAGAAGTTTCTTACCCGGGTGAGCCATCATATAAGCCATGAACAGCTTGCACTGCCTGAACTTATTGTCGATATCTCCACCATACATTTTATTTACCAATGAAGCCTTACCATGCACCACCTCGTCATGAGAGATAGGCAGAATAAAGTTTTCAGAGAAAGCATAGAAGAATGAGAACGTGAGCATATCATGATGAAAAGCTCTGTCAATAGGGTCAAGAGCCATATATTTGAGCATATCGTTCATCCAGCCCATGTTCCACTTGAAGTTGAAGCCAAGACCGCCGTCGCTTGCAGGCTTTGTTACCATAGGCCATGAAGTTGACTCTTCGGCTATCATAAGGGTATTAGGGTTTCTTCCGAACACAGCGGTATTGAGATCCTTGAAGAACTGAACAGCTTCAAGATTTTCCTTTCCGCCGAACTTGTTAGGCGTCCACTCTCCGTCACGTCTGTCATAGTCAAGATAAAGCATAGACGCAACAGCGTCAACTCTCAGACCGTCAACGTGATATTTTTCTATCCAGTAAAGAGCGTTTGAGATAAGGAATGACTTTACCTCGCCCTTTGAATAATCGAAAACTCTCGTTCCCCAAGTGAGGTGATCTGCCTTTTTCGGGTCAGAGTATTCATATGACGGACCTCCGTCAAACTCGAACAGTCCTGCTTCATCTCTAGGAAAATGCGCAGGCACCCAATCTAGGATAACGCCTATTCCCGCCAAATGGAAAAGGTCTATCATTTTCATGAAGTCATAAGGCGTTCCGAAACGTGAAGTCGGCGCAAAATAGCCGATACCCTGATAGCCCCAAGAGCCGTCAAAAGGATATTCCGCCAACGGCATAAGCTCGATATGAGTATAGCCCATTTCCTTTATATAAGGGATTATAGTATCTGCAAATCTAACATATGAGAAATATTTTCCGTCAGGACAAGCCTTCCATGAATTGAGATGTACCTCATAGATATTCATAGGACAATTGTAGATATCCTTAGACTTCTTCTCGGTCATCCACTTTTTATCGCTCCAAAGATAATCGTCTATATCGAAAACCTTTGAGCCGGTGTTCGGAGCGACCTCCATGTGTGTGCCGTACGGATCAGCCTTATAATGGGTCTTGCCGTCACAGCCGTGGATACAGTATTTATATGTATCATAAGTCTTAAGCCCTGTAACAAAAGCCTCCCACACCTCTGAGTCGTCTATCTTCTCCATTGGAGTGGCATTTTCGTCCCAGTCATTGAAATCTCCCACAACAGAAATGCCCTCAGCGTGTGCTGCCCAGACTCTGAAATAATATCCTTCTACGCCGTCTTTCTCTCCTTTATGGCAGCCAAGAAACTTATATGTTTCGCAGTTTGTGCCATTGTGGAAAAGATAGAGCGGCAGTTCATAATCCTTTGGAATAATATCTATCATAATTCAGCCTCCCTCGTCTTTTTGTGAAAACCGCTGAATAATTTCGGTGTTTCATATTTATATTTTAATCTTTTTTGAACAAATTTGCAATAGTTTTAGTAGTTATTCTCGTATTCGCACATATTTCAACAGACGATTTTATATATTTTGCACAATAGATTTTATATAATAACATAGAAAAAGTAAAGTCAAAGTATACAAAAGTAAAAATCACAGGCAAAAGTCGGCCAAGTCATTTACATTCATTTTTCATTCTCGTCACGAAGGAAAATTTTTGCGGCAATAATAGTTATATCGTCACGCCTGCCTCCTGTTCGCTGAGCAAGCGCCTTTGCGCCAAGCGCCGTGACTATCTCCTGAGCGTTCATTCCGTTACAGCGGAGTATCTCTCGTGCTGTAGCGTCCTCGACACCGTCTGAGGTCATAAGCAGAATGTCCCCGTCAAAGAGCTTAAGCTCGCTCACATCAGGAGTACACTCCGCAAGTATCCCAGCAGGAAAAGCCTGTCCGCCGATAGCTTTAAGACCGCCGTCACGGAAAAGAAAGCTTTGCGCCGCACCCGATTTCAGAAACTGCACCGTTCCGCCATTAAGCTCCAGCCGCATTATATCAAGGGTCGCAAAAGATTCCTCCCAGCCCTTAACTCTCAGCATGGAATTTATAAGCCTATGGGCTGTCTGCATAGACATTCCCGATCGTATGAGCCTTGTAACAAGACTTACAGAAAACAAAGAATCCAGTCTTGCTCTTTTTCCTGTTCCCATGCCGTCTGAAAGGACGATATACTTTTCGTTGACGCTTGAATCGAAGACTTCAAAGCTGTCCCCCGAATATTCTCCGCTTGACGAAGCTGAAAAGCTTTTTATATCAACTGTGAATTTCGGTATTTCCGCAAAGGACATTCTGGTTATATTATCCACCTTGACTATCACAGGCATATCAAGGTCATAATCTATCATTTCTGAAAGCGTTGCTGTGAGCCTTACAAGGTCGCCCCTGAACTGTGCCGTAATGAAAACGTCCACACGCTGACAAAGGTTTTCGTCTATGTAAACGCAGGCTTTCACATTTGGATAGCCAAGGTTTGAGAAATGCTCTCTTACTCTTGCTGAAAGCTGAGGATCAACGCTTCTCACCTGACCTGCCCTGAAAGAAAGATCGGATAAGATATCCTCCATGGAGGAAAGCTGTTCGCTTAAAAACTCACGCATTTCACGAACTCTCATGCTGTCGGCACGTTCTGCCACAAAGTCGGTATACAATTCATTGAAGCTTTTGCAAAGAAGCGACTTCCTCACACAGCCGCCCAAATGCTTTTCAACGTCGTCAAGGCTGAGGTTATTATATGTACAAACTATGCTTTCAAGCTTTGAAAAGCTGTCATCAAGCTGTACACAACGCTTACTGCACACTGAGTACATATCGCAATCGGTACAAACAACAGATCGTACACGCTTTGACAGAGTAGCTTCCTTTGAGCGTTTATCTATCGCCGCAGTGACCATTGTAAGCTGACCTCTGATACCGCCCAGAGTTCTCGAAGCCATATTGAGCTTTGAAGAAGTGGTCTGCCCTACAAGGTCAACGGAATTTTTCACTCCCACCACTTTTTTTGCCACCCTTTTTATCACAGGAACAGGCAGGGCGATAAAAAGCACAGAGCCTATAAGCAAATCAGCAAACATTGAAAATGTATCACCGTTCACGCCCATTGCCACAAGGCTCACAAGTGAAACCGCAAGGAAAACAAGCACTATCACAAGAGAGCCGAATTGCAGAAAAGCTCCGCAGATAAGTCCTGACGTGGCAAGCAAAAGTGTATTTCTCGCAAGTGACGGAGTACAAAGGAGTACACCGCAGGTGGTCAATGCACCAACAACTGCACCGCCTATATTTCTATACTTTCGCACTGCCATAAGCATAAACAAAGTGCCTGCTATCCTGCCAAGATTCACCACATGGAGCGGTGCGGCAGTGATGGTCGAGATAAACATAATATAAAGTATAGCTGTGAAAACTCCGTTTATTCCTGTGAGGTCAAAAACACCGCTTCGATTTCTTTGACGTTTTACAGTCAGTGCAATAAAAACAACACAGCCACACATGAGCGAGCTTATCATTCGCAGTGAAGCCGTATATGTATCCGACGGCATTGCCACCGACATTACACAGCTGAAAAGAAGCATTGCTCCTGTTGTGAGGAGCGACACAAAAACGGGGTCGTCCTTATGGTCGGCAGAGGGCATCACAAGCCTTACCGCCCCTATAACAAGTATCGCACAAAGCTGAACGATACCCTCTGAGAATGTTCCGCTTACAAAATATGCAAGTGCAGAGCCTAAAAAAGCAGGTATCACATTAGTTCCCGAAAGCACTGCCACCGCCACGTTCATTGACGAGGGGAAGCCTAAGATCTTTCCGAAGCTTGCTGTAAACGCTGCTGCCGCCGATAAAACAGCCATAAGTACATTCGTTTTGCCTGAGGTATGAAATTTTGCCGTATGCCGTATTTTTTCCATTGCTTATCACGTCCTATGTTTCCAAAATGTAATAATTACATTTTAGCAGGACTATCAAGCGAAAGGTGTCGCAATATGGGCTTGAAATTGAAATACTGACCAAATTTACGGACAGATCTCAAAGCCACTCCCATACATCTTTTGAAAAAACACAATCAATGTTTGCGTAATAATTAATTTGAGATATCCGAAGAACGGGACGTCGCATTTCTGCTTGCAGAAATTGAGCCGCTCCCCTACATTTAATGTGCGGATAACGCAAGCAGATGTAAATGCAGGGTTTAGTTGTACGAAAATATGTACAATTAGATAAGCTTTCTAAGGGCTTCGGAAAAGGTTATGAATTGTTCCATGGAAAGCGCTTCAGGACGGACGGAGGCAGGCAGGTCGCTTTGCTCTATCGCCTGATTCACTATGGATTTATCTATGCCCATTGATGATGATACGGAATTTGAGAGGGTCTTTCTTCGCTGTGAAAATGCACCCCTAGCGACTTTAAAAAAGAACTTTTCGTCCGTCACGCCCTCGGGGGTCTTATCACGTATATCGAATCGCACCACGCAGCTGTCAACATTAGGCGAGGGCATGAAGCTTCCTCGTGATACGTTGAAAAGCAGTTTCGGTACAGAAAAATAATTTATTGCCACTGTGACTGCTCCCATATCTCTTGTACCCATAGTGGCACAAAGACGTGTGCCTGCTTCCTTCTGCACCATGACGGTAACAGACTTTATGGGCAGACGTTCTTCAAGGAGCATCATCAATATGGGCGAGGTTATATAGTAAGGTAGATTTGCACAAACGGCAACGTCCATGCCCTGAAATTCCTCGGCAATAAGCTTATGGAGGTCAGTTTCCATGACGTCGGCGTTTATTATCTTCACATTGTCATATTCTGCAAGAGTTTCTGCAAGGACCGGCATAAGCCTGTCGTCAATTTCGATAGCCACCACCTTGTCGGCACGCTTGGCAAGCTCGTTTGTGAGAACGCCTATGCCTGTGCCTATCTCGATTATGCCGAAGCCTTTTTTTGCATTGCCCATTTCGGCTATCTTGGGGCAAACAGAGGGATTCACTAAGAAATTCTGACCGAGAGCCTTGGAGAAAGTGAAATTGTGTCTTGCGAGAACATCTTTTATCACACTTATATTAGAAAGATTATCCATTTATTAATACACCTCAGATTAACTGATAAATCGACAAAAAATTAACAAAATAATTATATCATATTAACAAAAGATTGTCAACTGATTTGGAAAAGAATAATATTCCAATGAAGTAAGGAAAGACCCAGCGAAGCGATTCTGTGGCAAGATAAACTATCCCGAATATCTGTAGGGGCTTGGCGAAATTTCTGTTCGCAAGCTCACAGAAATACGACAGCCCGTTTCGAGGGAGTTGCGATGTTTGGATTTTTCACTAAGTTGAGTGGGGGAACGAAACGGGCGAACGCTGTTCGCCCCTACCATGCGTTGTGTGGTTGTCATGGTTTGTGGGATAAACAATAATGCAATGCGAAACGTTGAGGTGGCGGGACGTCGAGGGCGCCGTCCCCTACAGATTTGTTGACGTGGGGGGTCGTGTTTCAGTCGTTTTTTATTCAATTTTCAAGCTTCAAACAAGGTGCAGGAAGTGCTTTTCTGTGCGATCAGAACCTCTCATCGTGTTCACCTAACTCACGTTGACAAAATGTTTCCTCATACACTGCTACCTTGCAGGATATTCGATTTGGGATAATATCCTTATACTTATCCCGAAAATCACCACTTTTGTTGCATAAAAAATGCAACAATTGCAGAAATGTTGCCAAATTAAAAGATAAATCATTTGTTTGCACAAATTACGATGTGATAAATTGTGCAGTATCACATATAAGATCGTAAGGGTTTATTATTTTTATTGCCCGGGAAATAATATATGCGGAGGTGATAAAAATGAAAAACAACTCTTTTGCTCACGGGCAGGAATTGCCGCTGGGGCTGTCTATGGCTCTTGCTCAGGTGCCTGCGGCATATGCTTACTTCGCTAAGCTGGATCCGCTTCAAAGACAGCAGATAATCGACTCGGCACACTGTATTCGCTCCAAAGAGGAAATGCATGATCTCGTCAACAGCTTGTCAAACGGTCAGATCACTGATACAAGTATTTTCTGAACAAAAAGTTAATGTAGACAAATTTCACAATAAATCAAAGATTAATTGATATAAATTTTATATAAATATGTGTTGAAATTTATCTATAAATATTGTACAATATTATTGTAAGGCTTTGTATGCTGTTATGGAGAAAATCAGTAAAAAAAGCTTTCGCAGACAGTTTTGCTCCGCTTTACTGTCTGGTAATATTGTGCAGTATTTTTTGTATGTATTCAGGAGAGATGTATGACTGAAATGTGCTGTTTTTCATCAATTACATATTCTTTTATGGGTAGGTCTTTAAGTATAATTGCGTCCTGCCTTGATTTTTTGCACTCTAACAATCTAATTATGCACTGACTAAAACTGCAACGCCATTGTTGCAGTTTTTTATTTGTAATTTTTTGTTTTACTTGGAGGTATAAATTTATGAAAAAAGTTGCGGTAATAATGGGTTCTGACAGCGATTTTCCTGTTGTCAGCAAGGCTGTTGCTGAACTTAAAGCTTATGGTGTTCCTTACGAATGTCACGTTATGTCTGCTCACAGAACGCCTGCGCTTGCAAGCGATTTTGCTGACAAGGCTAAGGAAAACGGCTTCGGAGTTATAATCTGCGCTGCCGGAATGGCGGCTCATCTTGCGGGAGTTATTGCAGGTCACACAACGCTTCCTGTTATCGGTATCCCTTGCAAGGGTGCTAACTTCGACGGCATGGACGCTCTGCTTGCTACCGTTCAGATGCCTAGTGGTATCCCTGTTGCCACTGTCGCAGTTGACGGCGCTAAGAACGCTGCTATACTTGCTATTCAGATGCTTGCTCTTTCTGACGAGGGTCTGGCTGAGAAGCTTGAAAAGGCTAAGCAGGATATGATAGACGGCGTTGTGGCTAAGGACAAGGCTTTACAGGACAAGCTTGCTGCACTTTGATTTTTTGATACAGACATATAGCTCGGCTGTATGTTATATTTGATATATCGGGGAAGTTCTGCTGTCGGCGGGCGAACGATGTTCGCCCCTACATATTAAAACAGCAGTGGATATGTTTTCGGTGTATCATATAAATAATGTAAATAATTTTATGGAGGAATAAATCTATGGAAAACATTGTAAAGACAGAACAGCTCTATGAGGGCAAGGCTAAGAAAGTATTCGCTACAAACGACCCTGATCTTGTTATCGTTGATTACAAGGACGACGCTACTGCTTTCAACGGCGAGAAGAAAGGCACTATCGTTGGCAAGGGTGCTATCAATAACAAAATGACAAACTATATGTTCAAGCTTCTTGAAAAAGAGGGTATCCCTACTCATCTTGTTGAGGAGATCTCTGACAGAGAGACTATCGTTAAGAAGGTCGAGATCGTTCCGCTGGAAGTTATCGTAAGAAACGTTGCAGCAGGAAGCTTCTCAAAGAAGCTCGGTATCGAGGAAGGCACAAAGCTCAAGCAGCCTACACTTGAGTTCAGCTACAAGTGCGACGAGCTTGGCGACCCATTCATCAACAAGTATTATGCTCTTGGTCTTGGTCTTGCTACTGAGGAAGAGATTGAGGATATCACAAAGTATGCTTTCAAGGTAAATGAGTTCATGCTTGGCTTCTTCAAGAACATCGGCATTGACCTTATCGACTTCAAGATCGAGTTCGGCAGATTCCACGGAAAGATACTTCTTGCTGACGAGATCTCACCTGATACTTGCCGTTTCTGGGATTCTAAGACACATGAGAAGCTCGACAAGGACAGATTCAGAAGAGACATGGGCGGCGTTGAAGAGGCTTACCATGAGATGATAAAGAGAGTAATGGGAGAATAATTTTTATGGGCGGTTTTTTCGGAGCTGTTTCAGCTAATGACTGTATTCAGGACGTTTTCTTCGGGACCGACTATCATTCACACTTAGGCACAAGGCGGGGCGGAATGACTTCATTCTCCCCTGAACTTGGCTTTCAGAGAAATATTCACAGCATTGAAAACTCACCATTTCGTACTAAATTTGAAAAAGACGTTGACAAAATGAGAGGAAACATCTGTATCGGCTGCATAAGCGACACAGATCCTCAGCCGATAATGGTACGCTCGAAGTTAGGACTTTACGCAGTGTGCTCTATCGGTGTAATACAAAATGCCGCTAAACTGGCTGACGAACTGCTTGAAAAGGGCTGCGCAAACTTTGAGACAATGAGCAGCGGCGCTATCAATTCCGCAGGGCTTATCGGTGCGCTGATCGCACAGAAGGACAGCTTTGTTGACGGCATAAGATACGCACAGGACAAGATAGAAGGCACGATGTCACTTGCAATAATGACAGACAAGTCGATGATCGTTGCCAGAGATAAGGACGGACGGCTTCCTATTATAATAGGACAGCGTTCTGACGGATATTGCTTTTCTTTTGAATCATTTGCATATCAGAAGCTTGGATACTCCACCTGTCACGAACTAAAGGCGGGAGAGATAACTGAGATAACCAAGGACGGCTACAATATCCTCAGCGAGGGTACAGACAAGAAAAAGATCTGCACTTTCCTTTGGACTTATTACGGCTACCCTACCGCTTGCTATGAGGGCGTGAACGTGGAACTTATGCGAACACGCAACGGCGAGATAATGGCGGAGAACGATATGAAAAACGGCAGACTCCCTGACGTTGATTTCGTTTGCGGAATACCTGATTCGGGTGTTCCTCACGCTATAGGATATGCAAACAAAAGCGGCATACCTTTTGCAAGACCGTTCATCAAGTACACTCCTACATGGCCTAGAAGCTTTATGCCAACAAGCCAGTCTATGAGAAACAGAGTTGCGAAGATGAAGCTTATACCTGTTCACGAACTTATCGAGGGCAAGAAGCTTCTGTTCGTTGACGACAGTATCGTCAGAGGAACTCAAATGAGGGAAACTGTTGAGTTTCTTTATGAGAACGGTGCAAAGGAAGTCCACATGAGATCAGCCTGTCCTCCTATCATGTATGGCTGCAAGTATCTAAACTTTTCACGCAGCACCTCGGAACTTGAACTTATCGCAAGACAGATCATTGATGAGAACGAGGGTATCGAGGGAGTTAAATACATTGAAGAATACAGCGATTCAAGCACTGAGCGTGGCAAGCTTCTCAGGGACGAGATATGCAGGAGACTTAAGCTTACCTCTGTTGAATTCCAGTCGCTTGAAGGCACTGTAAAGGCTGTGGGTCTGCCAAGCTGTGAGCTTTGCACCTACTGCTGGAACGGAAGGGAATGATTTAATTGGTAACAGGTATCCATGAAGAATGCGGCGTTTTCGGCATTTATACTAACAAGACAAGCGATGTTGCGGCTCAGACTTATGTATCTCTTTACGCATTACAGCACAGAGGTCAGGAAAGCTGCGGTATCGTTGTAAACGACGACGGCGTGTTCAGCTATCACAAGGACGTGGGTCTTGTCAATCAGGTTTTTGACAAAGAAACTCTCGAACGGCTCGGCAAGGGCAACATTGCTATAGGTCATGTGAGATATTCGACTACAGGCAACTGCAATGCTTCAAACGCTCAGCCGCTTGTTGTTCGTCACATAAAGGGTCCTATGGCTATCGCTCACAACGGAAATCTTACTAACGCAAGAGAACTTAGAGAGCAATATGAAAACAAGGGCATGATATTCCACAGCACAAATGATACTGAGGTCATATCATACGCTATAACCGAGGAACGTCTTAGAGCACCGTCTATACAGGCGGCGCTTGAAAAGGCTATGTACAGGATAAAGGGTGCGTATTCGCTGCTCGTTATGTCGCCGACAAAGCTTATTGCGGCGAGAGATCCTGACGGCTTCAGACCCCTTTGCCTCGGAAAGATAGACGACGGCTATGTGGTAGCGTCGGAGACCTGTGCTTTTGACAGCATCGGCGCTGAATACATAAGAGATCTTAAACCAGGTGAAATGATAGTTATTGACAAAAACGGTGTGAACTCTATCACGACTCACTGTGGTAAAAAGGGTACTATATGCGTATTTGAATATGTATATTTTGCCAGACCTGATTCTGTTATCGAGGGGTCGAGCGTTCACATGGCAAGGCTCAGGGCAGGAAAATATCTTTGGAGAGAACACCCTGTTGACGCTGATATCGTCATAGGCGTGCCTGACTCGGGACTTGACGCTGCACTGGGATTTTCTCAGGAAAGCGGCATACCATACGGCATTGGATTTATCAAGAACAGATACATAGGCAGGACGTTCATTCAGCCTAGCCAGACAGAGAGGACGAACTCCGTCAAGATAAAGCTCAACGCTATTTCAAGCACTGTTAAGGGCAAGAGGGTCGTTATGATAGACGACAGTATCGTCAGAGGAACGACTTCGGGACGTATCGTCAAGCTGCTGAGGGACGCAGGTGCAAAGGAAGTTCACGTTCGTATCTCCTCCCCTGCATTCATTGCACCATGCTATTTCGGAACGGATATAGACAGCAAGGAAAATCTTATCGCCTGCAAGATGACCAATGAAGAAATATGCGAATATATCGGTGCAGACAGCTTGGGATATCTCAGTGTTGAAAGCGTTAAAAAGCTTGCAGGAAATTCAAAGTGTGATTTCTGCGTAGGATGCTTTACAGAAAAATACCCTATTGAAGTTCCTAAGGATATGCCTAAGGACAAATTTGAATCGAAGATATCGGAAAAGAAGTAAATAACTGAAAGGATATTTTATCATGAATACAAACAGTTTTTCAAACAGCTACAAGGAAGCAGGCGTTGACGTAACGGCTGGCTACAAGGCAGTTGAGCTTATGAAGCAGCACGTTGCAAGGACCATGACGAGCGGTGTTCTCAGCGGCATCGGCGGCTTCGGCGGTCTGTTTGAGCTTGACATGACAGGTATCACAAAGCCTGTTCTCGTTTCAGGCACAGACGGCGTTGGCACAAAGCTCAAGATAGCTTTTCTTATGGACAAGCATGACACAGTTGGTATCGACTGCGTGGCAATGTGCGTAAACGACATTATCTGCTGCGGTGCAAAGCCACAGTTTTTCCTTGACTACATCGCTGTTGGCAAGAACTATCCTGAGAAGATAGCTCAGATAGTTTCAGGTGTTGCTGAGGGCTGTGTACAGTCAGGCTGTGCGCTTATCGGTGGCGAAACGGCTGAGATGCCTGGTTTCTATCCTGTAGACGAATATGACCTTGCAGGCTTCTCTGTTGGCGTTGTTGACAAGGACAAGATACTTGACCCAAGCACTCAGAAGGCCGGGGACGTTATGATAGCTATCAAGTCAAGCGGCGTACACTCAAACGGCTTCTCACTGGTAAGAAAGGTATTCAGCGTTGACGAAAAGACTCTTTCTGTTCACTATGACGAGCTTGGCAAGACACTTGGCGAGACACTTCTCACACCTACAAAGATATATGTAAAGGCTGTTATGAGCCTGCTTGACTCTGTTAAGGTAAAGGCTATATCTCACATCACAGGCGGCGGATTCTATGAGAACATTCCACGTTCACTTCCAAGCGGTCTTTCTGTTAAGATAGCAAGAAGCGACGTTCAGGTGCTTCCTATTTTCGACGTTATCGCAAAGACAGGAAACATTCCTGAGAGAGATATGTTCAACACATTCAACATGGGCGTTGGTATGACAGTTGTTGTTGACAAGGCTGACGCTGACAAGGCTATCGAAGCTATCAAGGCAGCAGGCGAAGAAGCTTACGTTCTGGGCGAGCTTGTTGACTCTGACATGGGCGTTATCATCTGCTAAGGGTAAAGAGATATGAAGAAGATATGCGTTCTTGTTTCGGGTGGCGGAACAAACTTACAGGCGCTTATTGACGCTGAAAAAAGCGGCATTATAAAAAATGGCAAGATAACCTGCGTTATATCCTCCAAGGAGGGTGCTTATGCTCTGGAGAGGGCGAAAAATGCAGGTATCGGCACTGTCGTTATTCCGAGAAAGGAATATGCTGACAGCAAGAGTTACAGCGAGGCTATTCTGGCTGAGCTTAACAGACAAGGTGCTGACCTTATCGTGCTGGCTGGATTTATGGTCATTCTTGACGAATGCGTTACAAAGGCTTATCCTTACAGGATAATAAATGTTCACCCTGCACTGATACCGTCATTCTGCGGCGAGGGTTTTTACGGACTTAGAGTTCATGAAAAGGCTCTTGAATACGGTGTAAAGGTATCGGGTGCGACTATACATTTTGTAAACGAAAAGGCTGACGCTGGTGCGATAATTTTGCAGGGCGCTGTAGATGTTGCAAATGACGAGACGCCTGAAAGCTTACAGAAGAAGATAATGGAAAACGTTGAATGGAAGCTTTTGCCTAAGGCGGTTTCGCTGTTCTGCGAGGACAGAATAAGCATTAAGGACGGCAAGGCTTACGTTGACCTTAAAGACTGAGAAAAATTATGGAGGACAAGATATGAAGACCCTTAATATTTATGACGAGCTTAAAAGCAACTCATATCCGGGCAGAGGAATAGTTATAGGCAAGTCTGCTGACGGAAAGAGTGCGGTAACGGCCTATTTTATCATGGGCAGAAGTGTTAATTCCAGAAACAGAGTTTTCACGGAAACTGAGGACGGCATCAAGACAGAAGCTGCTGACCCTAGCAAGCTTTCTGACCCACACCTTATTATATACTCCCCTGTTCGTGTGCTTGGAAACAAGACTATCGTTACAAACGGCGATCAGACGGACACTATTTACGAGCTTATGGACAAGCAGCAGACTTTTGAGCAGTCACTGAGGACGAGAGAGTATGAGGACGACGCTCCAAACTACACTCCTCGTATTTCAGGTATCATCCACGTTGAGAACGGCGCATATAATTATGCTATGAGCATACTCAAGTCCGCTGACGGCAATCCTGACTGCTGCGAGAGATTTACTTACACATACACAAACCCTCTTGACGGTGTGGGTCATTTTATCCACACTTACATGGGTGACGGCAATCCTCTGCCAAGCTTTGAGGGCGAGCCTAAGAAGGTGGAGATACCTAACGATATCGAAGAGTTTACCGCAAAGCTGTGGGACGCACTCAACGAGGACAACAAGGTATCGCTGTTTGTAAGATACATTGATATCGCAAGCGGCAAGGCTGTTTCTAAGATAGTAAACAAATACAGCAAGTAAGCAAAGGATCATAGACAGGGAGTTTGAAAAATGGAGTTAGTTGCTCTAAGATGTCCCAAATGCAACGGTGAGCTTGAGGTCCACGAGGGACAAAAGCGGACGTTTTGCAAATATTGCGGCTCACAGATACTTCTTGATGACGGCAACAGGATAATCAACGTTATCGACGAGGCAAGGCTCAGAGAAATAAAGCTCAACAAAGAGGTCTCAGACTTTGACAGAAAGCTCCAAAACGAAGAGGACAGGGGCAGATACAAGTCTGCATCACAAAGACAGGGTTGGATAATTCTTTCCATTGTTTTGCACGTTGTTTTTACACTGCTGTTCAGCGGTGCTGTTATGTATCAGTCGGTATTCGCCATAATTGCGGCAATATGCGTTTGGATAGGCTTTCCGATACTTTTGGCGGTGGTCAAGCCGAGAAACGCAGGAGGGCTGAGCAGAATAAAGACTGCGGTACTGTTTTACATAACGTTCACGGTGATTTTCTTCGCTGTGGGTAAAATTTACTTGAAGTATTTGAAATAGTCGGGGGGAAAGTAATTTGGAGCTTATCGCACTTAAATGCAAACACTGCGGCGGCGAGATAACCATTGAGGAGGATAAAAAGATCGTCTACTGCCCTTACTGCGGCACTCAGAACTACATTGATGACGGCACGAGAACTGTCAAGATAGTTGACGAGGCAAAGCTTGAAGAGGTAAGGCTGAGGCAGGAGGAGTTCCTTAAAAGAAAAGCCTCGGAGGAGGCACTCAACAGCGTAAGGGACAGAAAGCTAAAGCAGCGGAGGATATGGCGTATATTTATGTCGGTCGCCCACGCTGAACTTGTGATACCTGTTTTTATGCTTATGAAAAATCAAGACGAAACGCCAAGCATAAACCTTATTCTCTTTACACTGGGATATATGCTCATTGTACCGATAATACTGGGCGTTACAAGACCTACTATTCCGTCAAAAAAGTGGGACGTAAAAGAGAAAGGCAAAGGCAGGCTGATACTGCTTTTCTATATGTCATTTATTGCGGTGCTTATTGTGGCGGTAATGGCAGGAGTGGCATTATTTGCAATGGACTGACGTAAAGGGACTATTCATAAAAAATAACGGAGGTAAAAATTATGGCAAATGAAATGCTTTTGAAATACGGCTGCAACCCTAATCAGAAGCCGTCAAGAGTATTTATGGAGGATGGCAAGGATCTCCCTATCGAGGTACTCAACGGCAAGCCCGGTTACATCAATCTGCTTGACGCATTCAACGGCTGGCAGCTGGTAAGAGAGCTTAAAAAGGCAACAGGTATGTGTGCGGCAACTTCTTTCAAGCACGTTTCACCTGCGGGCGCTGCTATCGGCAAGCCTTTGAGCGAGGTCGAAAAGAAGATATATTTTGTTGACGATCTGGGTGAGCTAACTCCCCTTGCAAGCGCTTATGCGAGAGCAAGAGGTGCTGACAGAATGTCATCATACGGCGATTTTATCGCACTTTCTGACGAGTGCGACGCTTGCACTGCAAAGATGATCCAGAGAGAGGTTTCTGACGGTATCATTGCACCGGGCTACACTGACGAGGCTCTTGAGATACTCAAGTCAAAGAGAAAGGGTACATACAACATCATCAAGATAGATGAAAACTATGTTCCTGCACCTATCGAGAGAAAGCAGGTTTTCGGCGTAACTTTTGAACAGGGTCGAAACGAGCTGAAAATAGACAACGATATGCTCACAAATATCGTGACAGACAACAAGGAGATCCCTGAGGACAAGAAAACTGATCTTGTTATCTCACTTATCACACTTAAATACACACAGTCTAACAGCGTTTGCTATGTAAAGGACGGTCAGGCTATCGGTATCGGTGCAGGTCAGCAGTCAAGAATACACTGCACAAGACTTGCAGGAAACAAGGCTGACATCTGGTGGCTCAGACAGCACCCAAAGGTTCTGGGACTTCAGTTCGTTGACAACATAAGACGTCCTGACAGAGATAACGCTATCGACGTTTACATTTCTGACGAGCATGATGATGTACTGGCTGAGGGCGTATGGCAGAACACATTCAAGGTAAAGCCTGAGGTGCTCACTGAGGCTGAGAAGAAGGAGTGGCTTGCAAAGAACACAGACGTTTGCCTTGGTTCTGACGCTTTCTTCCCATTCGGCGACAACATCGAGAGAGCTAAAAAGAGCGGTGTGGCTTACATTGCCGAGCCAGGCGGATCTATCAGGGACGATCATGTTATCATGACTTGCAACAAGTACAACATGGCAATGGCATTCACCGGAATAAGATTATTCCATCACTAATTTCTGCGCATTAATGCAAAACAATAAAGGTCAAGAAGAAAAGGAGAAATTTATTATGAAAAAGTTACTTGCATCACTCATGGCACTGTCAATGGTATTTGCAGTTACAGGCTGCTCAGAGTCAAGCGATTCAAGCAGTGAGTCAAAGGTTGAGGCTAAAACAACTACTACAACTACAGCCGCACCTGCTGTCGAGTCTAAGGCTGACACAACAACTACAACTGCTGCACCTGAGGAGTCAGCTGCTGACACAACAACTTCTGCTAACGACACAACAAGCACCGGTGACGAGGCTAAGGGAACTTATAAGGATAATGTTTACACGAGCGATCTGTATACTTTCAAGATCGACTCAAAGAAGTGGGCAATGCAGGAGTCTGCTGGTGTTGACGTAATGTTCACATACGCTGACGCAGGCGATGATGCTGAGCTTGAGTCTGCTTCTATCAACGTTATCTCAATGTCAAACGATCTGCTCAATGGTCTTACAGCAAGTGATTATGCTGACCAGATCAAGCAAACATATAATTCCATGGACGGCTACACTGTTACAAACGACAAGGAAGATAAGTTTGCAGGCAAGGACGCTTACATTGTTGACGTAACAGGCGAGATCGGCTCACAGAAGGTACTGCTCAATCAGATAATCACTTCTGACAACGGCAACCTTGTTGTTATCACATATGGTGCAAGCGAGAACGCTTACAGCAAGCTTTCTGACGAGTTCAAGACAGTTCTTGACAGCTTTGAGCTTAAGTAATAATATACGAAGTAAATAAATGACGATACCGCACAGCATAGGTGTGCGGTATTGTTATAATTGGAAAAACACACTGAGGAGGTCTGAAAATGGACATATTAGTTGTTGGCGGAGGCGGACGTGAACACGCTATCGTTATGAAGCTTGCGGAGTCCCCTAAGGTAGGAAAGCTTTACTGCACACCCGGAAACGGTGGCATTTCACGCTATGCAGAATGCTTTGATGTTGCGGCAACGGATATCGAGGGCGTTGTGGCTCTGGCAAAGAAGCTTAAAGTAGACATGGTGGCTGTTGCACCTGACGATCCGCTTGTACTTGGAATGGTAGACGCTTTGCAAGCTGAGGGTTTCAAGACCTTTGGTCCTAAGAAAAATGCGGCTATAATCGAGGGTTCAAAGGTCTTTTCTAAGGATCTTATGAAGAAATACAATATTCCTACAGCCAAATACGAGGTGTTCACAAACAGTGAGGACGCTATAAAATATGTCAAGGAACAGAACACATACCCTGCTGTTATAAAGGCTGACGGACTTGCACTTGGCAAGGGCGTTATTCTGGCGGAGAGTGAGAAAGAGGCTGTGGAGGCTATACACTCCATGATAGACGACAAGCAGTTCGGTGAGAGCAGCTCCACTATCGTTGTGGAGGAATATCTCACAGGTCCTGAGGTTTCTGTGCTTTCATTCACTGACGGCAAGACTGTTGTTCCTATGATCTCTTCAATGGATCACAAGAGGGCGTTGGACGGCGACAAGGGTCTGAACACAGGCGGAATGGGTACTGTTGCGCCTAACCCTTACTACACTGAGGACATTGCCAAGGAGTGCATGGAGAAGATCTTCCTGCCGACTATAAATGCAATGAATGCTGAGGGCAGGACTTTTGAGGGCTGTTTGTATTTCGGACTTATGCTCACCCCTAATGGTCCAAAGGTAATTGAATACAACTGCCGTTTTGGCGACCCTGAAACGCAGGTCGTTCTTCCTATGCTGGAGGGTGATCTTTGCGAGATATTTGAGGCTATTTATGAACACAGGCTGGCTGATGTCAAGATCGGCTGGAAGTCGGGTTACTGCACTTGTGTTGTTATGGCCAGCGGAGGATATCCTGTTAAGTACAAAAAGGGTATCGAGATGTTCGGTATGGACGACAAGGGTCAGGTAGACGGAGCGTTTATTTATCACGCAGGCACTAAGTATGAGGACGGCAAATTCTACACAAACGGCGGTCGTGTTCTGGGTGTTACCTGCAATGCTTACACACTTCAGGGCGCACTGGACAAGTCTTACGAGGCTGTTTCCAAGATAAAGTTCGAGGGAGAGCATTTCAGAAAAGACATTGGTCAGAAAGCACTGAAAGCACTTCCTAAAGATTCTCTTGATCTTGAATACAAGCAGGACATGGAGGACTACATCGAAGAAAACGGCGTTTATCTAAGACAGTAGGATATATAAAACGGGCGGAGAGATTCCGTCCGTTTTTTTGTACAGATAATACATTTATAAATACAAAGACCCCCTCGGACATTTCTGTCCAAGGGGGTCTTTGCTATGTGTGGGAAGTAAAAATTACTCGTCTGCTTTTTCAATAGCCGCAGTTTCGTAAATATACTTAACTGAGCTTTCAACGCCATCGGCTGCGCCTGAGAATGTTGTTGAATCCTCGGCTGCTGTCTTGAGAGCGTCAAGTCTGTCGATAAGTCCCTTGAGGTCGTTGTTGTAGACGTCAAGGAGCTTGCCGATGCCCTCGTCCTTATACTTAGCCATGCCGTCTTTAAGGGTCTTTGCACCGCTTTCAAGCTTCTTAACACCAGATGAAAGCTGTGAGCTGCCGTCTTTGAGCTGACCGATACCGCTGAACAGCTCTGCACTGCCGCTTGAAAGTGTTGTTGTACCCTGTGCAAGCTCTACAAGTGATGAATAGAGTGTTGCAGTACCGTCTTTTAGCTGCTTGCTGCCGTTGTCAAGCTGACCAAGACCGCTGTCAAGAGTTTTTGCACCGTTTGAAAGCTTTGATACGCCTGAGTTCAGGCTGTCAACACCCTTATCAAGCTTGCTTGCGCCTGCCTGTGCTGAGCTTACGCCTGCGGAGAGGTTCTTTGTGCCTGCGGAGAGTGTAGCTGCACCGCTGTTAAGCTCCTTGCTGGACTTAGCAAGTGTGCCGATACCGGTTTTAAGTGCAGAAGCACCCTCGTTTACTGTTTTAAGTCCTGTATTCAAATTATCAACGCCTGCGACAAGACCTTTCTTCTTATCGTTAAGACCATTGTATATCTGAGTTACACCGTCAACAAGCTGTTTGCCCTCGGTTGCCATTGTGCCGACACCTGTTGAAACATCGCCAAGGCCGCTCTGGGCGCCCTGCTGATACTGGATAGAGCCATTTACGGCTGCTATCATATTGCTTATGCTCGTGTACTCTGCTGAGCCTTCTTCGTAATTGCCGAGAAGCTGCTCAAGTCCTGCGAGTACCTGCTGGTCGTATGCGATAGACTGTGTAAGTGCGTTATCTACCTTTGTTATGCCATTTGAAAGAAGTTCAACGCTTGCAGGGAGTGACTGCACCTTTTCATAGAGTGTGGAAACGCCTGCATTAAGTGTTGCAACGCCTTTTTTCAGTGCAGTTGAACCGTCATAGGTCTGCTTTGTGCCTGCGGCAAGGTTTTTAGAGCCTGTCTGGAGGTCGCCTACGCCTGTAACAAGCTTATTTGTGCCTGCGGCAAGGCTTGCAGCACCGTTATTTACCTGCTGTGCGCCTGAGGATACCTGTGAAAGTCCGCTTGAAAGTGATGATGAGCCGTTCTTCAAGGTTGACATACCACTGTTTACCTGATCGAAACCACCGAGGAGGGCTGTTGAACCACTATGAGCTGTGGAGATACCTCTCATAAGCTCGCCTGTGGAAGAATCAAGGGTCTTTGCACCGTCACGAAGCTTTGTTGCACCGCTGTTAAGTGTCTTTGCACCATCGTCAAGTGACTTAGAGCCTGAATAAAGCTTGTCGATACCTGTGATAAGTGTTCCTGAGGAATCGGACAGCTTCTTTATGCCTGCGTAAAGCTCTGCTGTGCCGTCTACAAGCTCGTCTGTAGCATCAGAAAGCTCATCAAGCTTATCCTGAAGATCGTCAGCATCGCCGATATCGCTAAGGTCAAGCTTTGAGAAGATGTCAGATGTTGCGACTGTGAGAGAGGTCGTTGACTCGAAGTCCTTTACGTCTGCTGTGAACTCAACGTACTCCGGTATCTCGATATCTTCGTTATCCTGAAGATCAAGGCTCTTTGTAAGGCCAGGCATTGCAACGCCTATAAGTATCTGTCTGCTTCCGTCTGAAATGAGCTTGCCATTTGTTACTTCAACGTTTGAATAAACGTTAGTATCAAGGATAGCTGTTGTTGCCATAAGGTATGGAACATAGATATCTGTTTTCTTGCCGTTTATCTTGACAGTTTTCTTATCGTTGTTCGTATAGTCATATCTTACTGTAAGCTTACCGCTCTTGCCTGCGAGATCCTCAGGCTTTATCTCCTTGCCGTCAAGGGTATATGTTACCTTTACATCGACCGGGAGTGCCTTATCGGTATAGCCTTTATAGTAGATATCTCCGCCATCGGTATCCCATGTGAGCTTATCACCATTGGCTGTAAAGCCCTCGTCTGTTTTAACATTCTCGATATCTTTCAGGTCGGAAACGTCCTCCAGCTTCTTTACGCCCTGTGGGTTTTTCAGCCAGTTGGAAACGACTGTTTTTGTCTTGTTGCCGGAAGCGTCAGTGATAACATAAACTGTTTCTTCCTTAGCCTGCTTTTCAGTATCGCTGTCAGACTTATCAGCTTTCTTTGTATCTTTTGTATCTTTTTTATCTGATTCGCTCTTTGTTGTTGAGGCAGTGCTGTCGGCAGCGGAAGAGCTGTCTGACTGAGCTGCTGCATAAAGACCTGTGCAGCCTGCGGAAAGAAGTACGGCAAGTATGCCTGCAAGAACTCTTGAATACTTTTTCATAACTATATCTCCTTTACGAATTAGTTTATTTCAGGAAGCTTATAAAGCTTATTTTCTTTTTTCTTCATGCCCATTGTTGTATTGATTATTACCTTATCGAACAGCATAAGCATTGAAGGAAGTATGCAGATAACAGTTATCATACTGATTATTGCACCTCTTGACATGAGCGTACAAAGCTGTGAGATCATATCTACGCTTGAATATACGCCAACGCCGAATGTTGAAGCGAAGAAGCCAAGTGCACTGACCATGATAGACTTCATTGAAGTGGTGAGTGCGATAGTGACAGCTTCATGCTTATCCTTGCCTGCGTTACGCTCGGTCTTATATCTTGTTGTCATAAGGATAGCATAGTCAACTGTTGCACCAAGCTGGATAGTACCGATTACTACCGACGCTATGAACGGTATGGTGGTATTCGTAAAGCACGGAACACCCATGTTTACTGTGATAGCAAATTCGATAACGGCTACCAGAATGATAGGCAGTGAAACTGAACGCAGTGCAATAAGAATGATGATAAAGATAGCGGCGATAGAAACTATATTTACTACCTTGAAGTCATGATCTGTTATGTCGATAAGGTCTTTTGTTGCCGCCGCCTCACCGATAAGCATTCCGTCCTTATCGTAGGATTTAAGTATCTTGCTAAGCTCATCTATCTGGGCATTCTCTTCATCAGAAGCTACCTTATATTCAGAGCCGACCAGCATGAGCTGCCATTTGTCGCTTTTGAGTATTTTTGTTACTGAATCAGGAACTATCTCTCGAGGGATAGACGGACCGATAAGAGTATCCAGTGACATTGAGAAGCTTACACCATCAACCTTGCCCATTTCGTCGAGCATAGAGTTTACTTCCTTTGGCTTCATATCAGCGTCAACCAGGAGCATATGGGTCGTTGCCATGTTGTATTCCTCATCTAGCTTTGTGTTTGCGATAACACTGTTGAGATCCTTTGGAAGAGTATCTGTCAGGTTATAGTAGACATTGGTGTTTATCTGACCATACACGGCAGGGATAAGTACAACTATAAAGAGTACGATAAATGCTGCATGGTGCTTGATAATGAACTTTGCAGGCTTTTCAAGGCTTGGAACAAGGTCTTTGTGCATTGTTTTTTCAAGTGCCTTATCGAAGACAAGTATCATTGACGGGAGAACAGTTATGCAGCAGATAACGCCAATAACAACGCCCTTTGCCATTACGATACCCATGTCCATACCAAGCTCGTAGCTCATGAAGCAAAGTGCAAGGAAGCCTGCAACTGTTGTTATGGAGCTTGAAACAACTGAGGTGATTGTTTTGCCGATGGCGACTGCCATAGCCTCTTTGTTGTCACCAGGGTGCTTTTCTTTCTCCTCTTTGTAGCTGTGCCACAGGAAGATCGAGTAGTCTATCGTTACCGCAAGCTGAAGCACGGCTGCCAGAGCTTCGGTGATGAACGATATTTCGCCTTGTATGAAGTTCGTTCCCATGTTATAGATTATCGCCATGCCCACGCTGAGCATAAAGAACAGTGGGATAAGGAACGAATCCATTGTAAGTGCAAGTATGATACTTGTAAGTATTACTGCGATGACAACGTACATCGGAGCTTCCTGCATTGTCAGATCCTTGATATCCTCAACGACTGACGACATACCGCTTACAAAGCACTGCTCGCCTGCGATGCTTCTTATCTCCTTGACAGCTTCAAGTGAGCCGTCAGCGGAGGTCGCTTCGTCAAAAAAGACAGCCATCATTGTGGAGTTATCTGTATTGAAGAAATCGTAAATATCATCAGGAAGAACTTCCTTTGGAAGTGAAACGTCTGCCAAGGTGTCATACCAGAGAACATCGCAAACGTGGTCTACCTTTTCGATCTTCTCCTTGACCTTTTCAACGTCCTTGTCGTCCATGCCGTCAAGCATTACCAGCGAAAAGCCACCCTTGCCGAACTCGTCAAGCATTATATCCTGACCTTTCATGGTTTCAATGTCTGACGGGAGGTATGAAAGAATATCATAGTTTATTCTTGTGCTGACAAATCCGAATATTGACGGTATCAGCAGCAGAACGCTGACTATGAGTATCGGTACTCGGAGCTTTACAACTCCTCTGCCAAATTTCTGCATCAAATGTCATTCCCTTCACATAGTTTTTGACCTTTCGGTCTTTTAACAATTCATAGTATACATCAAAAATGACCAACAGTCAATAGCGAAATGACCATTAGTCATTCTTTTTGTAGAGTTGCACAAAATGACCAACGGTCATAACTGACTATTGGTCATTTTGCTCAGTTGACTTTGAGACGGTTTTGTATTATAATAGATTTAGGGTCAACCACAGTAAACCTGTGTATGTGTGACATACAAATTGTATATATTATAATAAGGAAGGACGTGTTAAAATGGGCAAGCTTGATACCAACAAAAAGGTAAAGGAGGACTCTCTGCTTAACACGGCTTTTAGTCTTTTTACCACCAAGGGAGTGAGCAAGACCTCTATTTCAGACATTGTGAACAACGCTGGTGTGGCGAAAGGGACGTTTTATCTTTATTTCAAAGACAAATATGACATAAGAAACAAGCTTGTTTCTCACAAGTCGTCACAGCTTTTCAGAAACGCTATCGAGGCATTAAATGCGAGCGGCAAGAAGCTCACCTTTAACGAACGAATTATTTTTATTGTTGACAACATCATTAACCAGCTAAACGAGAACAAGTCGCTTTTGACTTTTATTGCAAAGAATCTTAGCTGGGGCGTTTTCAAGCACGCTCTTACGTCGCCTATAAAGGACGATGACATCGACTTCCGCAACATTTATGACGCTATGCTTGCTGACGCTCCATATAATATTGTTCAGCCTGAGGTCATGATATTCATGATAGTTGAGCTTGTAAGCTCAACCTGCTACTCGTCCATACTTTACAACGAGCCTGTGGACATTGGCGAGCTTAAGCCTTATCTTTACATATGTATAAACAACATTATCGACACTCATGCAGGCACTGTAAAAGCATAAGAAAAGACACGTTTACGAGGTCGTAAGCGTGTCTTTTTTGTGTACAAAAAAACGGACGGAAGATATCCGTCCGTTTTGGGTTTTTATTACTTTGCCTTAACAGCATCTCTTGCCTTTGCAACGATATTATCTGCGCAGAGGCCATATTCTTTAAGAAGATCAACTGCCGGGCCTGAGTGACCGAACTCGTCATTAACGCCGATCTTAACAAGCTTTGCAGGGTGTCTTGCTGCAAGAACGTCTGCAACGGCTGAGCCAAGTCCGCCGATAACGCTATGCTCCTCAACTGTAAGAAGAAGTCCTGTGTTCTTTGCGGCTTCAACGATGATATCCTCGTCGATTGGCTTGATAGTGTGGATATTGATAACTGTTGCTTCAATACCCTCGGCTGCCAGTGTTTTTGCAGCCTCGATAGCTTCATAAACCATAAGACCTGTTGCAACGATAGCTATATCCTTGCCGTCACGGAGCTTAACGCCCTTGCCAAGCTCGAACTTATATGTTTCAGGGTCGTTGAAAACAGGTGTGGCAAGTCTGCCGAAACGGAGATAAACCGGACCTTCATGGAGGATAGCGGCTTCAACGGCAGCCTTTGCTTCAACGTCGTCGGCAGGGTTTATTACCACCATGCCAGGGATAGTTCTCATAAGAGCGATATCCTCGTTGCACTGATGTGTTGCACCGTCTTCGCCTACAGAGATACCTGCGTGTGTTGCACCTATCTTCACGTTGAGGTGAGGATAACCAATAGAGTTTCTAACCTGCTCAAATGCTCTGCCTGCGGCGAACATTGCAAATGTAGAAGCAAATGGTATCTTGCCTGTTGCAGCCATACCTGCTGCAACGCCCATCATATTTGACTCAGCGATACCGCAGTCAAAAAATCTGTCAGGGAATTTCTTCTTGAATATACCTGTTTTTGTTGCAGCAGCAAGGTCTGCGTCAAAAACATAGAGGTTCTCGTACTTATCGCCAAGCTCTGCAAGAGCCTCGCCGTAGCTTTCTCTTGTAGCTTTCTTCTTCAATTCTGCCATTGCTTAACCCTCCAGACTTTTAAGCTGTTCGTTTATTTCTGCCACAGCCTGCTCATACTGCTCCTTGTTAGGTGCTGAACCATGCCATGAAACGTTGTTTTCCATAAATGAAACGCCCTTGCCCTTGATACTCTTCATTACGATAACGCAAGGCTGACCGCATACTGTTTCTGCCTCGTTGAATGCTTTTTCAAGTGAGTCAAAATCGTGAGCGTCGGCTGTGATAACGTGCCAGCCAAATGCTGCAAACTTGTCAACGATAGGATATGGCGACATTACGTCCTCTATCTTTCCGTCGATCTGAAGTCCGTTATTATCCACAACAGCAACGAGGTTATCAAGCTTATAATGAGCGGCAAACATTGCAGCCTCCCATACCTGACCCTCTTCGATCTCACCGTCGCCAAGGATAGTATACACCTTATAGGTATCGCTTGTGAGCTTTCCTGAAAGCGCCATACCGCAGGCAACAGAAATGCCCTGTCCAAGGGATCCAGAGGACATATCTACGCCAGGGATAGAGATACAAGGGTGCCCCTGAAGCATTGCACCGATATGTCTGAGGGACTTCAACTCCTCCTTTGGAAAAAAGCCTTTTTCTGCAAGAGTTGCATAGAGTGCAGGTGCTGTGTGACCCTTTGAAAGCACGAGTCTATCTCTCTCAGGCTCTTCCGGCTTATCAGGATATACGTTCATCTTGGCAAAATAAAGATAAGTGAGCAGATCTGCGATAGAGAGCGAACCGCCCGGATGACCCGACTTTGCGTTGAATACTCCCTCGAGTATTCCAAGACGAACCTTGCAGGCTGTGATCTCAAGCTGTTTCTTTAATGTTTCGTCCATACTTTTGACCTCCAAAAAATATTATTTCTTCAGTTTTTCAAAAATTTCATCTATGACTGCGGCAATAAAATCCTCCTCGCAGGACTGCTCAAAGACCTTATCCGCAACCTTTTTGACCTCCTCTGCCGCATTTGACGGGCAATATGCCACGTCAGCCGCTTGAAGAAGTTCAATATCATTATTATAGTCGCCTGCAGCCACGAAAGTAAAATCCTCCATGCCACAAGCTTTTCTCAGCTCCTCAAGAGCCGTACCTTTTGATATATTCTGTGGAAGTATCTCGTAATACTCGATACTTGAACGCACAAAATCTACACCTTTGTAGCCTTTTTTTGCCACATAGTTTATAAGCTCGTCCATACGCTCAGGCTCAACTGCAAAAAGCACCTTATACCAGTTCTTGTCAGGTATCTCGTCAACGGCACACTGAACGGGAATGAGCTTACAGATCTCGTTATGGCGCTTTTCCATAGGGGTCATGCTTGGCACATAGACCTCGTTGACAGTAAGCACTTCACAGCCAACATAAAGATTATCGGCAAGTATCTCCTTGACGATATCCGCCGCAAAGCTTGGCAGAAAGACGTTATATATTTGATCTTTCGTATGGATATCGTAGACCATTCCGCCGTTTGACATTATGATAGGACAATTCACATTCACCATGTCAAAATACTGTCTAGCCGCCTGAATGGCTCTGCCTGTAGCGATAGAGAATCTGCCCCCAGCCTCTTCAAAACGCTTGACAGCGGCGAGAGTTTTCAGGGTAGGTATCTTGCTTGCGGGGAGAAAAGTTCCGTCCATATCCGTTATAAGCAGGACTTTTGATATATCTTCAAACATAAAATCACTTCCGTGGGTCAATTCCCTGCTCTGAGTTTTTTCAGCACCGCCTGAAAATAATCGGGCAATTCGCTGTCGAACTCCATATATTTCTTGGTCGCAGGGTGTATAAAACCAATTTTCTTTGCGTGGAGGCACTGCCCCTCGATTCCCTTTACAGCTTTGCCGTAAACATCGTCGCCGTAGACAGGGTGACCGATATAGGCGGAATGTACTCTTATCTGGTGGGTTCGGCCTGTTTCAAGGCGGAATTTCACCAGCGAGCACTGTCCGAACTCCTCCAGCACCTCATAATGGGTAACTGCGTGCTTGGAGTTTTGCTCCGTCACGCACATTTTCTTTCTGTCATATTTGCTTCTGCCGATAGGTGCGTCAACTGTGCCGGTAGGGGTCTTTAGGCGACCGCCTGTGAGTACAGCTTCATACTCTCTTGTAAAGCTATGCTCTTTTATCTGAGCCGCAAGAAAGTTATGTGCGCTGTCTGTCTTGGCAACGATCAGCAGACCGCTTGTATTTTTGTCTATCCTATGGACTATCCCAGGGCGAATGACGCCGTTTATTGAAGAAAGCCTGCCCTGACAATGATAAAGCAATGCGTTCACCAAAGTGCCATCGGGATTGCCTGCGGCAGGATGCACCACCATGCCTTTAGGTTTATTCACCACAAGCAGCTCGCTGTCCTCATAGACTATCTCCACAGGGATATCCTGTGGCTTGACGTCAAGCTCCACAGGGTCGGGAATAATTATCTCAACGCTGTCACCATTATGCAGCTTATAATTTTTCGATACTTTTTTGCCTCCAACTGTGACGCCACCGTCCTCGATAAGCTTCTGCACAGCGGAACGTGTAAGACCTGTATTCTGCGCCGACAGAAATCTGTCGATACGCTCGCCTGTTTGCTCGGCAGTGGCAATAAAATCAAGCTTTGTCATTTTCGTCTTTGACCTTTATATCGTCACGGATCGGCTTTTTCTTTTCGTCCAAAAAGCAGAAGCAGATAACGAACAAAATTCCGCCGATAACGATACAGATATCCGCAAAGTTGAAGATAGGGAAATTGATAGGCTCGAACTTGATGTAGTCCACAACTTCTTTAACCCTTATTCTGTCGATAAGGTTGCCGATACCGCCTGCAAGCACCATAGCCAGCGACACAAGCTCCAGCTTTGAGCCTTTGCGTATCTTATACATATAGATCACCGCCACGATCAGTACGACAACAGGCAGACCGATAAGAAACCAAGTCTTTCCTGACATCATGCTCCATGCTGCTCCTGAGTTTCTTATATGGGTCAGGCTGAACACCTTAAAGCTGCCGAACTTTATGACCTCCACAGGCTGACCGTTCAGCGGCAGGTTATTCGTCACGGCAAGCTTTATGAGCTGGTCGGCGGCAACGAGAACTGCCATGATAACAAGCGAAATTACAAACATCTATTCCCTACTCCATTTATGAACAGTAAGGCTCTGCGGAAAACAGAGCCTTTGAATTAATTATTTTTACCAAATTTAAGCTCAGCAGGAGCTGTCTTTGGTATAACAGGGTCGAAAGAACCAGTGTTAAGTATCTTCTCAACGTGCTCACTATCAGTAACAGGTGCAGATTCAGCCTCAACAGTTTCCTCCGGCTCAGCTGTTTCCTCTGCCTGCTCCTCTGCAGCTTCCTGTGTTTCCTCGACTGTTTCTTCTTCCTCATACTCCTCTGCTGTATCCTCGGCAGGCTCGGACGCAGGAATTTCCATAATAAGTCTTATCTGCTTATTATAAAGCTGAGTAAGGTCAGCCTTGAACTGAGTTACCTCAGCCTTGAGGTTCTCAAACTTAGCAAGCTCCTCGTCATAAGCGGCTCTTACTTCATTTATCTTCTTTTCTGTTATCTCGGTATTAGTTCTGATAAGCTCAGCACACTTTTCCTTATGCTCCTTAACTATTCTCTCACACTCAGAGGCACTCTGCTCTGCAAGTCTTACCTGCTCTGTTTTTGCAGATTCGATCATATCGTGAGCCTGAGTTTTGGCCTCAGTAAGTATCTTATTTGACTCTTTCTGAGCCACGACAAGAGCCTGCTGGATAGCTTCCTCGTCCTCTCTGTACTCGTTTATCTTCTCAACGAGCTTGATTATCTTAGCTTCGGTATCCTGATTTGCCTTTACGACTTCGGCATAATCCTCGGCTACCTGCTCAAGAAATTCTTTTACGTCTTCTTTTGAATAACCGTTTTTCTCGGTATCAAAAGTTTTTCCTTTAATATTATTTGGATTTAACATACTAGGACCTCCGTGATCTTTACACAAATTTATTTAAAGTTATATGTATTCTGTCTTTTTTAGTTGTGCCGTCAACTGAAAGCAGCTTGAATTTTCCGTATCCTCTCACTGAAAATGTACAGCCCTCTTCAAGAAGTATTTTCGGTGAATTTTTCGGCATATGGTCTATTTCAATACCCACGTTTTTTATAAGCTGTGCTGACTTTTCTCGTGATATCCTTGCGGCAAGACTTAAGATACAATCTGCACGCATGGAAGCCACAGTACCGCTTATTTCCTGAATTTTCTGCTCAATATGTATACTGCCGTCATAGCCTTCACTAAGCTTCACTCCTGCTCTGCCGACTTTCGTCAGAGCACTTGTCACCTCACCTGCAACAGATGAACGCAGGAACACCGCTGACTTTCCCTCTCCCACAAGAATGTCGCCAACGCTGTCTCTTGTTATTCTTAGTCCCATAAGCGAGCCTAGGATATCTCTGTGAGTTATTTTATCCTCTTTGCGATACAGCAGTGTGATTGCGGTGATAGGAAAATCCTCACTTTCTGCCTCGCCATATTCAGGATAGACGCACAGCATACGCCTTGCGGCGTTTTCATATCCGCCCCAAAGCCTATAATTCTCATATTTCACAGACGCCATGAGTTTTTCGCACAGCAGACACTGCCTTTCATCGAGAAACGCAGAAAACTTTGTCATATACTTTTCATCAGCCGCCCTTATCCAATCGGACACTCTGTCTAACAGACGGATATCGTCCTCAGACAGATCGGGCAAAAACTGATATTTAGCACGAGCCATTTTTAGAAGCTGTAGCCGTTATTTTCAAGCTCGCTCATAAGGTCAACTCCTGAGAAGCCAACGTTTCTAGGCATGATAGCGAAAGTTTTCTGAGCCATCATCTTGATGTCTGCACCATTTGCATACGCAACGCCTGAGATAAAGTCAAGTATTCTCTTTGCGTCCTCGCTCTTGACAGTTTCCAGGTTGAGAAGAACTGTCTTTCCCTCATTTATATCGCCGCCGATAGACTTGACCTCTGAAAAATCGTTTGGTCTTGCAAGAACTATCTGCAAGGTCGTGGTTTGCTCCATTCTTACCGGACGTGCGTTATTGCCATATGCACCTGTGTTCTTTGGTGCTTCGTTGTATTCTGTTTTATTCTCATACATCGGCTGCTGATACATTGCGTCCTCCTGCTCAAGTTCATCTTCGCCTACAAAGAGATTTTTTAATTTCTGCATTGCACCCATTTTTAATCCTCCAAATATTTTCTAGCTCCGAAAAGCTTTGTTCCGATCCTCACCAAATTTGAGCCATGCTTTATGGCAAGCTCATAGTCCCCAGACATTCCCATTGAGAGAATATCCATAGACACGTTCGGTATATCCTGCTCTTTCACCCTCAGGAAAATACCGTGCATTTTTTCAAAAACGTCCTCCCCTGAGCCAACAGGAGGGATAGCCATAAGACCCTTTACGGAAACGTTAGGCAGCTGCGCGGTCTGTCTTACAAGCTCCTCAGCCATTTCAGCGGAAACGCCGCTTTTAGTAGCCTCGTCGCCTATATTTATTTCCACAAGGACGTTCATAGTTTTATTATTCTTCACTGCTAGTCTGCTTATCTCATGAGCAAGCTTCAGGTTATCGACAGACTGTATCAGAGTAACGTCATTGATTATATATTTCACCTTATTGGTCTGCAAATGTCCGATAAACTGCACTTCTGCACTTTTATCGTAAGCTTCTTTCTTGGAAAGAAACTCCTGCACCCTGTTTTCGCCCAACAGCTTAAAGCCCTGAGCCACGGCGAAATTCACCTTTTCAGGCGGCACTGTCTTTGTGACAGCCATTATCCTGACTTCTTCGTCAGGCTTACGCCATTTTGCTTTGGCGTTCTCTACATTATAACATATTTCCTTACAGTTTTCAAGAACCTCCGGAAAATAATTATCCTGAGGTGACAGCGTTGCTGTCTGATCTACTTTGCTGCACATCTTCATCTGATACCACCTCTAACAAAATTTGATCGTAAAGCAGCAGATAATCCTCGTTTGAGGTATTTTCAGAGAGCACATAATCATCGCCCTCGTAAATAACATTGATCTTCTTAAAGGTAACGTCCTTGCCAAGTATCACATAAACGCCCTTCTGATCGCCCTGAAAACGTATCGCACTTCTTGGAACTTTAAGACCCTGATACTCGTCGAAGATAAGCTCTGCAGACTGCACTCTTGACTCAACAAGAGCTTCGTCAAGTCTGTCACAGGAAAGCACGACGACCACCTTGTTCTCGTCGTCCTCACAAGGCTTAACAGACTCCACCTGAACGTCATAGATGTTTTTTGTGGTACTGAGCGTCATTCTGAGCCATGCGCCCTCTGTTATCCTTTTATCGTTTTCCATGATCCCTGCTATCCTGCATGAATAGTCGGAAAACATTTTGCCAATGGCGTTCGGTGCGTCCTTACTAGGCTGGTCGATGACCTTTTGGATATCCTTGTCAGTGAGCTGGGAAGCGTTCTCCATAGTAAGCTCGCTCTCATAGCCGTCTGCATAGGAAACAAAATAGCCTGTTTCGTCAGCAGTGATCGTTTTTCCTGAGCCTGAGGTCTGTTCCTCCAGCTCCTTGACTTTCGCCTGAAGCCGGCTTATCCTCTCGTCATAGCTCTTCTCGGTCTTTGTGACGATATTATAAATATTCATCACAAGGGACATATCCTCTCTTGTTTTTGCAAACTCAGAGAAATTATCCTGAGAAGAATATGAGAGAAGCTCCTTATATTCCTTATCTATCTTGCTTTTGAGCGTTTCAGGCTGAACATAATTCGTTGTACCCGGATTTTGTGCTCTTTCAAGGGCGGCTATCTCGCTTTCAAGTATCTTTATCTTGTTTTTCGCTGTAACAGCGTCCTCAGAAGAATAAACTGACGCTATGGTATTGCCAACAGATATTTTACTGCCGTCGGAATAGGTATAATCCAAAACTCCGCCGCCGTCATAGGTGACCACCTTTTCATCTCTGATTACAACGCCCTTAAAAGCAATATCCTCATTGATAGTAACAAGCACAGCTTCCTCGGTGTCATGACGCTCTGTAAGTGCACTGTATATCTGACTGCCGATAGTTGTGATTATCAGCACAGAAAGCAGACCGGTAAGTATTTTAACGGTCAGAGAATTCATTTTTTACTGCCCTCTTAAATATCTGAATTGCCTGCGGCGTCAAGAACGTTGATATATCTTGACGGAACGATAGTTGAGATAGCATGCTTATAAACTATGTTCTGCTTGCCCTCGCAATCGAGAACTACAACATAGCTGTCAAAGCCCTTTACAACGCCTTTGAACTGGTAGCCGTTCATAAGGATAAAAGTAGACGCTATCTTGTCTTTTCTGATCTGGTTGAGTATAACGTCCTGAAGATTAAGATTCTTATTCATAAATAACACTCCTAAAAATTTTTACAGCAATGTATTGCTTTTTTTACTATAAAATCTTTCAAATTATATTATATCACATAATTTCCGATTTGGCTATAATATTTTTGATATTTTCTATAATTTTTTGAAAACTATCAAATTTATCTGTTTCCACCCACTGAATTCCGTCAACTCGTCTAAACCAAGTAAGCTGTCTTTTGGCATAATGACGGCTTTCCTGTTTGATTTTGTCGAGACATTCACAAAGCTCAGCTTTGCCTTCAAAATACGGCACGAGCTCCTTATAGCCTATCGCCTGATAAGCTGTAGCAGGGGTAAAGCTGTCATAAAAAGCTCTGCACTCCTCTATAAGCCCGTTTTCCACCATTACATCAACACGGCGGTTTATACGGTCATAGAGATACTGTCTGTCGGAAGCTGTAAGACCGATGATGCAGGCGTTATATGGCGACTTCTCACGACGGCTGTTCACCTTATGCTGTGAAAGCGGTATACCTGTAGTTTCAAAGACTTCAAGTCCTCGTATGACCCTTGGCAGGTTGTTCTCATGGACTTTCTCCGCAGTTTCGGGATCGACCTCTCTGAGCCTTTCCCACAAAGCGTGACCGCCCAGCGTCTTGGCTTCCTCCTCAAGACGTTTTCTGACTGAGCCGTCCGTTTCGGTATCGTCAAAGATCACGTTGTTCACAAGTGAGCTTATATATAGTCCTGTTCCCCCGCAGAGAATAGGAAGCTTGCCACGGCTGTGTATCTCTCTGATACGCTCACCTGCGAGCTTCACATAATCTGCCACGGAAAAAGCCTGCTCAGGCTTGAGAAAATCTATAAGATAATGTGGCACACCCTGCATTTCCTCTTTGGTAGGCTTTGCAGTGGCGATGCTCAGACCTTTATAAATCTGCATAGAGTCTGCGGAAACTATCTCACCGTCATATATCTTTGCAAGCTCCACTGCGCAGGCGGTCTTTCCACTGGCGGTAGGCCCTGCAATGACAAGGAGAGGTATTTTATTTTCCATAGCTTTCGCCTCCTGCATTTTTTATAGAACTCGTCTGAACTGCTTTTCGATATCTCTTTTGGTGAGGGTTATCATAACAGGTCTGCCATGAGGGCAATATCTGATATTTTCCTGACCATAAACGGCGTTCACGAGCGCCTGCAATTCTATTCCGCTGTTGGTATCGTTCGCCTTTATTGCCGCTTTGCAGGCGATAGAATGGTAGAGGTCGTCAAAAAGCTCTATTTGCGGATTGAGTTTATTCTCGATAAAATTCTTTGCAAGTTCGCTGATTATATCCGCAGGGTTATCGTCACCAAGAATGATAGGCACGCCCTTTACTGCAACAGTTGGCGCAACGTCAGGCTCTATCTCAAAGCCAAGCTGTGACACCTTATCGAGATTTGCGGTGAGAGCGTCATACTCGTCATAGGAAAGCAACACCATAATAGGCTCCAGGAACATTTGCGTTTCAAGCTGTTCGGCGTCGCTTTTTATCCTCTCGAAAATATATCTCTCATGGGCGGCATGCTTATCCATAAGTATCATTTCGTCGCCCACCTGTGCCACAACATAGGTCTTGAAAAGCTCGCCCACCACAACCGGCTTCGGCTTTTCAGGCTCTTTCTCCTCCACGATAACGGAAACAGGCTTTTTCTTTGTGAAGCTTTGAGCGTCGATAAACTTGAAAGCTTCTCCGCTCTGCTCCTCCGGCTCTTCGGGGAGAGGCATCTCGCTTATCGCCTTGTTTATCTCCTCCACTGTCACCTTATGAGGCTTCGGCTCTGGACCTAAAATGGCTGTTACGGCTGTTTCTCTCTTTGCAGGCTGTTCAAGGCTTGCAAGGAACATATCGTCACTGCCGCTGAGCTTTTCTTTCTCCTCAGGCGTAATGCTCCTGCTCTCCACAGTTTTAAGCGTTGGTGCAGACTTTTGATAGCTGTACGAATTATCGTACTGTTTCTCTGCCTGCGGCTTTGGGGCAGGTATCTCAGCCTTTGAGGCAACAGGCTTTTGACTATTATCCTCCATGGCGAATTTAAGCTGAACGCTGTTATCCTTTTTAGGTATATCAAAAAGCTCTCTGTCGGTGAAATTACGCTTGTTTTCAAGGTGCATCTCATTAGGTCTGTCATTCTTCATAAGGGAATTTTTCACCGCAAAGAACACAGCCTCGTGCATAAGCTTTTCGTCTGAAAAACGCACTTCTATTTTAGTAGGGTGGACGTTCACATCTATGGTGTTCGGTGGGATATCTATATAAAGCACACAAGCCGGGAATTTTCCCGTCATAAGAAGATTTCTGTAGGCTTCTTCAAGTGCCGCCGCACAAGCCCTTGATTTGACATATCTTTTGTTCACAAAGAAATTCTGAAAACGTCTGTTAGGCTTTGCAGACAGAGGCTTCACAGTGAAGCCTGTTATGTGCATACCCTGCCATGTATAATCTACCTCAAGCATGGAGTTTGCAAAATCTCTGCCATAAACTGAATAAACCGCGGAATATATCTTGCCGTCCCCTGCTGTCAATATCTCAACTTTATTATCCCTGATGAACTTGAATGATATCTCAGGGTGTGAAAGGGTAAGCTTTGTAACAAGGTCTGCGGCAAAATTGCCCTCTGAAACGTCCTTTTTCAGAAACTTCAGTCTTGCAGGAACATTATAGAAAATATCCCTCACAACGAAAGTTGTGCCGTCAGGACAGCCGCACTCCTCGCAGGTCTTTTCCACTGCGCCCTCGATAACGTAATGCGTGCCGTAATCCTCCTCGGGACGTTTCGTAAGCACGTCTACCTTGGATACGGCACAGATAGAAGCAAGTGCTTCACCTCTGAAGCCGAGGGTCATAATACTGTCAAGGTCATTTTTTACTGATATCTTACTTGTTGCATGACGAAGAAAGGCTATAGGCAGATCATCTTTTGAGATACCCTTGCCGTTATCCGTCACTCTTATATAGGTGCGGCCACCGTTTTTTATCTCAACTGTTATGACGTTCGCACCTGCGTCTATTGCGTTTTCAAGAAGCTCCTTTATTATTGAAGCAGGTCTGTCTATTACCTCGCCCGCCGCAATAAGCTCGGAAACTTCCTTGCTCAGAACTTTTATTTCTGACATTTTTCTATCCTTTTCTATGGCTCTTTCCAAAAGCCGCCTGTATGAAAATTCTCCTTATTGAACAGTTTTTTACAGCTGCCGCCTACACATATCTCAGCAAGTCTTTCACAAAATCTCTAAGCTCGTTGTCGGTCATTTCGTCTATGTTGGTCTTTCTAAGCCTGTCGGTAACGATGCTGTCGCTTATTTTGTCAAAGGATATCTGGTCGCTTTCTATCTGCTGAGCGGCAAGTCTTGCCTTTTTGTTTTCCGCTTCAAGCTGTTCGAGAAGCTCTTTGGCTCTGTTTATTATCTTGTTTGGCAGACCCGCAAGCTTTGCAACTTCTATGCCGTAGCTTTCGTCAACTCCGCCCGGAACTATCTTTCTAAGGAACTTGATACTATCCCCCTGACGCTTTACTGCAACAGAGAAATTTCTCACACCCTCTAGCTCTTTTTCAAGGCTTATAAGCTCGTGATAGTGTGTTGCAAACAAGGTCTTACAGCCCATTGATCTGTTTGTGGAGATATACTCCGACACTGCCCTTGCAATGGAGATTCCGTCAAATGTGGAAGTACCTCTGCCCACCTCGTCGAGGATAACAAGGCTGTTCTTGGTGGCGTGCTTTACGATATCTGCAACCTCGCTCATTTCCACCATGAAAGTAGACTGACCTGCGGTGAGATCGTCAGAAGCGCCTATTCTTGTGAATATCTGGTCGACCACAGATATTTTTGCATAGTCCGCAGGCACAAAACAGCCTATCTGCGCCATAAGGGTGATAAGAGCCACCTGACGCATATATGTGGATTTACCTGACATATTCGGACCTGTTATGACAGCCATTCTGTTGCTTGTAAGATCAAGATATGTGTCGTTAGGCACGAAAACCTCGTCTTTCTGCATAAGCTCGACCACAGGGTGTCTGCCGTTTTTGATATCTATAATGCCGTCAATGGCTATCTCAGGCTTTGTATAGTTATTGTTCACCGCCGCAGTTGCAAATGAGCAAAGCACGTCTATCTGTGCCACTGCTGTGGCAGTTTCCTGCACAAGTCTAAGCTGTGTGGCTGCAAAATCTCTTATCTCTGCAAATATCTCCTGCTCAAGAGTAACTATCTTATCGCTTGCACCGAGGATAGTGTTCTCTGCGACTTTAAGCTCGTCCGTGATAAAACGCTCGCAGTTGGCAAGGGTCTGTTTTCTTATATAGTTATCAGGCACAAGGTCATAGTAAGACTTTGTTACCTCGATATAATATCCGAAAACTCGGTTATAGCCTATTTTCAGATTTTTGATACCCGTTTTTTCTCTTTCACGCTCTGCGATATCCTCGATTATGCCCTTGCCTCCTGAGATTATATTTCTCAGTCCGTCAAGCTGTTCGTTGAAGCCGTCTTTGATAACGTTGCCGTCCTTGACATTAACAGGCGGTTCGTCAACAATGGCGTTCTCAACAAGGTTTGAGATAGCTTCAAGGGTGGATATTTTATTGTTGCAGTTTGCAAGAAGCTTTGAATCAAAACCTTTGAGAAGCTCCTTTATCTCAGGGAGTTTAAGTGCTGTCAGCGACAGTGATTTAAGATCTCTAGGGGTAGCGGTCTTATACATTACCCTTGTCATGAGTCTTTCAAGGTCATAGACTCCTCCCAGTATCTCTTTTAGCTCTCCAAGCTCAACAGGCTTCATTGTGAGCTGTTCAACAGCGTCAAGTCTGTCGATTATCTTTGCAGGATTGACAAGGGGCTGTTCAAGGAAGGACTTGAGCATACGCTTGCCCATTGAAGTTTTGGTATGGTCAAGCACCCATAGGAGCGAGCCTTTTTTCTCTTTATTTCTGAGAGTTTCTGTAAGCTCCAGATTTCTTCTTGCAGTGAAGCCGATAGTCATGATAGGGTCAGCGTCATGCTTTATTATCTCGGAAAATCTGCCCACCAGTGCTTTCTGTGTATCGTGTATGTATGCAAAAAGTCCGCACACCGCAAATGCTGCAACTGTGTCAGGCTTAACGCCGATAGATTCAAGGCTGTTTGTGGAAAACTGTTTCAGCACCTCTTCTGTATGTATCTCAGGGGAAAAATCGTTCTCCTCCAAAAGCTGAACGCTGGTCTTGAGCTTTTCTCTTATGAAGCTTGAAAGCTCTTTATTTGAAAGAAAAGCGTCATTTATAAGAATCTCCGCAGGGGAAAATCTCGACAGCTCATTTATAGCAGAGCTTGTCATTTCCTTGCCCTCAAACTCAAACAAATGCACCTCGCCTGTGGAAATATCCGCAAGGCACAATGCGCTTTCCTTGGCTCTCATATAAAATGCACAGATATAGTTGTTGGACGTTTCATCAAGCATACTGCTTTCAATAAGCGTACCGGGGGTGACTACTCTTATTACCTCTCTCGGCACTATGCCCTTGCACATGGCAGGATCCATGGTCTGCTCGCAGATAGCCACGTTGTAGCCTTTTTCAATAAGCTTTTTCAGATAAACGTCGCAGGCGTGGTGAGGCACACCGCACATAGGCGCTCTTTCCTCTAGTCCGCAGTCACGACCTGTCAAAGTAAGTTCAAGCTCTCTTGACGCAATGATAGCGTCATCAAAGAACATTTCATAAAAATCTCCCAGTCTGTAGAACAGTATATGGTTTTTATATTTGTTCTTTACTTCAAAATACTGCTTCATCATTGGTGACAGCTTTGAAAAATCTATATCTTTGGTTTCCACTCAAACTCACTCCGTTTCATAAATTTATCATACCGCAATATTCTCATGCGTTCAAAATGCGGGCGAACACTGTTCGCCCCTACTTGTTTTTTTCAATACGAACACTTTTGGTGTCATATCGCCATAGAAATTATCCGCCCCAGTCCGAAGGTATCTTCGGATTCGGGCAGACGGGGGATAAGCTCCCCCTGACTGTTATTCGTTTTTTGATACTGTATTAGTGACAGCCGCCGCATGATGCGCAGCTTCCTGAACAGCTATGAGGAGCTTCCTCTGGGCAAGTCATTGGATCTTCGCCGTTTGCAGCCATTGAGATGATATAGTTTACAGAGCCGAGGAGCTTATCCATAACTTCTTTAGCTTCGTTAAATGCGATCATCTTAGGCATAGCCATGATCTCGTCATAAAGCTCTCTGATCTGAGTGTCAAGTGCTGTCATCTTCTCGCCGTCCTTATCAGGCTTCTGCATCTCAACGCTGAGCTGTGAACGGAGCTGATTGAACTCGCCTATTTTGTTCTGTATCTCAACATCTGTATCATTGATAGAACAAGCCTCCATATAAGCCTTGTATCTCTCGTCTTCCTGAATAGCCTGTCCAAGCTTTCTTGTCATTTCAATTACATCCATGGTAATTCTCCTTTAAATATTATTCAGCTTTCGCTGTTATTTATCTTCAACAAGCTCGCCTCTCAAAGCCCAGTTCATTGCTTTTGTTATGCGAACCTGAATGAATTTACCGATATATTTTTTATCTGCTTTCACCTCGACGATCATATCCTCGTCGCTCTTGCCTGTGAGATAATCAGCGCCGGTTCTGCCCTCGCCTGTTGGCAGCACGGTTACAGTTCTTCCCACAAATCTTGAAAGCCACGCTGTTGACACCTCTCTCTGCTCCAAAAGCAGTTCTCTCAGCCACAGACCCTTCTGCTTATCTGAGATGTGATCCTCCATTTCGGCAGCCTTTGTGCCGCTTCGTCTTGAATACACAAAAGAATAGATATTATCGTACTTTACCTTTTTGATAAGCTCCTTAGTTTCGCAGAACTCCTCGTATGTTTCACTTGGGAAGCCAACGATAAGGTCTGTTGTGAATGAAAACTCAGGGTCTTTGCTTCTGGCATAGTCGATTATTTTCAGATAATCCGCCGTGGTATAGCGGCGATTCATAAGCTTTAGTATCCTGTCTGAGCCTGCCTGCACAGGAAGATGCAAATGCTTGCACACCTTTTTGCACTCAAGTATAGCGTCAATAAGCTCATGGCTTGCGTCCTTTGGGTGGCTTGACATAAATCTTATGCGGAAATCGCCCTCTATCTTGTCAAGCTCTCTCAAAAGCTCAGGAAAACCATAACTGTATGAATTAACGTTCTGACCAAGCAGTGTTATTTCCTTATAGCCGTTTTTCACAAGCGCTTTTACCTCTGCGATAACGGACTCAGGCTTTCTGCTGCGCTCTCTGCCCCTGACGTAAGGCACTATGCAATAGGTGCAGAAATTGTTGCAGCCATACATGATAGGCACGAACGCTCTTATCTTATCGTCACGAAGCTGCAAGAAGTCCTCGTTTATGTCAACATGATTTTCTGACAGATTGAAAATCCTGTCATGCTTTGATATTATCTCCCACAGCATATTATACATATCGTTGTATGCAAAAGTTCCGAAAACAAGATCCACCTGACGATAGGTCTTTTTTATTTTCTCGGCAACGTGCTTCTGCTGAGCCATACAGCCGCAGATACCTATAATAAGCTCGGGATTGTTTTCTTTGAGATGTTTAAGGTCGCCAAGCTTGCCGAACACCTTGTCCTCGGCATTTTCTCTAACAGCGCAGGTGTTATACAATATAAGCTGAGCCTCGTTCACGTCAGATGTGAACTCATAGCCCACCTTTGAGAGCATACCTTTTATCTTCTCACCGTCGCTGACGTTCTGCTGACAGCCGTATGAATGGATAAGGGCAAGTGGCTTGTGACCGCAAGTTCTTTCGTATTCACCAGACCATTGGAGCAGCTTCTGCGGAGCGGTTTCCTCATTTATTATTTCCGAAAAATTCTCAGTCATTGATATCCTCATTTCATTTCGTACATTCCCTTTAATTATAAATCTTTTCAGGCTTCTTGTCAAGCGTTTTGGGAGCGAAGAGCCAAATAGGTTGCTTTGCAAAACAAAAAGGGGCAGAAAACTCCGCCCCCATAGATCACATATTATCCCTGAGCTTCGCCCTGATCCTCTGTATCATTCTCTTCCTTGCAGTGGGGTTCTTCAAGTCCTCTTGGGAAAAATTCTACTGTCGGGAATGCTATCTTTTCAAACATCTCGCATGGGCTGTCACTGTTTGTGGAACACTCCTTGCCAGGTACGCAGTAATCATATACAGGCACCATTATAGGCACCGGTCTTGACAACTGGATTATAGCGAAAAGTCCGATGGTGATAAGAACGTTCTTTTCCTCGCTAGGTGCAGGCTCTGCGACAAGCTTTGCGTCAAGACACATTGGCGCTGCTACGCTCACAGAAGCGCAAGGCATTGCCGCTGTGCAGCAACAGCATGAGCAGCCGCTTGTAGGCGAGGTGGTGACGATCTGATCGGCTTCGCAGGTCGAAAATCTCTGTGTGCCGCCGTCGCTGCCGAAAAGAATAACTTTTTTTGTGAATGATGAGGTACCGTAAACTACTGTCGGAGCTGCGCCTGCCGCTTCATATGCTTCTATCTGCGCCCTGAATGTGTAAGTAACGTCAACTGCGTAAAAGCCGTGGTTGAATGCCACCGGAGATATTGCAAAGCTTACGTCTGTCACGTCGATACAAGTGCTTTTGATATACGCCGCAGCGTTTATCACGGTCTGGTCTGCCTCGCTGAATGTAAACGCAAGATCTTCCAGACAATCCTGTGACGAGCATGAATCAAACACACGCATTGCTTCGATACACATTGCTTCCTTGAAAGGTTTGCCGTTAAAATCGCTCATAGTAAGTCCTCCTATAAATCAAATCATGGAAGTTTTTTTACTTCGCTATATTCTATTCGGCAAAAGGCTTTTGTGTGCTTAAATTTCTGAAAATCCTCTCATAAAGCAAAAAAAAGCCCTGCGCATGAACACAGAGCCTTTGGATACATATAATCAGGTGTTCTTGTCTACCTGATGAAATTTCTTCAGATTGCCTATCTTTTCGTTTCTCTCGTCAAGGACCTTTTCCACGTCAGACCACTCAAGTCCCTGATTTGCCGCAAGCACCATAACGTGATAGAGAAGATCGTTTATCTCGTTTTTCAGCTCGTCATTGTCACCGTTTTTAGCAGCGATAACAGTTTCTGTAGCCTCTTCGCCCACCTTTTTGCATATCTTGTCTACGCCCTTGTCAAAAAGATAAGCTGTGTAGCTGTTCTCCTGCGCCTTGCCTGCTTCATAGTCAGCTTTACGCTGTTTTATTACCTCGAAAATTTCCTGATAAACTGTCATTTTATTCTTCCTCCGTATTATATATCTCATTGAAAAAGCAGCTATACGAGCCTGTATGGCAGGCTGCACCTGTCTGCTTTACGTTAAGAAGCAAGGTATCGTTATCGCAGTCCGCATAGATAGAAACTACCTTTTGCAAATGACCGCTGGTCGCACCCTTGTTCCAATATTCCTGTCTTGATCTGCTCCAATACCATGTATAGCCTGTTTCAAGTGTTTTTTTCAGGCTCTCCTTATTCATATAAGCAAGCATAAGCACAGTTTTTGTATCCACATCAAATGCGATAGCCGGTGTAAGCTCGCTTTTAACAAAGTATTTGTCCAGATCGTTTATATCAACTTTTATTGGGTTCATTATTTGTCCTTTCTGTTGCCGTCTTGGTCGAAATTATCTTTGAGTGCTCGTTCTGTTGGCACTATCGTCCAGCACAAAACTACCACCTGTATCACTTCAGCTATGCACATTATCACAGTCGCCTTGCCGCTGCTCATAAAGAAATATGGAACACAGACCAATGCCGAAATTATCGTCATGACCGCTCCGACCTTTACCCACAGACGTCCGCAATAATTGTGGGAAAAATCCCACGTTTCCTGATTTTTCATTGACATAGCAGTGCGATAGCCCACCAAGCCGTTGATATCTTTCGGTGTATGCTTATACATCAGATAGCCGCACAATACCATAAGCACTGGTATAAACAAAGTAAATACGATATTGAAAACAATCATTATGCTCACCTCACGATAATTCCCTTGCTCCTGCAATCGTCCTTTACCTGCTGAACTGTCAGCTCTTTGAAATGGAAAAGGCTTGCCGCAAGAGCTGCTGAGCAATCAGTTTCAAGGAAAGCTTCCGCAAAGTCTGAAAGCTTTCCTGCTCCGCCGCTTGCGATAACAGGTATCTTTACAGCACTGCACACAGCTTTCAGCATAGGCAGATCAAAACCGCCCCTTACACCGTCTGTGTCGATAGAATTAAGACATATCTCACCTGCACCAAGCTGTTCGCACTTTTTCACCCAGTCGATAAGATCCATTCGCATATCCACTCTGCCGCCATTGATGTAGACCGTCCACTTGTTGTCGCCGACCTTCTTTGCGTCAACGCCAACGCAGATGCACTGACAGCCGAAAATATCTGCGCCGTCCTTTATAAGCTGAGGATTCTGCACTGCCTGAGAGTTCACAGACACCTTGTCTGCTCCTGCACGGAGAGTATCTCTTATATCGTCAACAGTTTTGATGCCGCCTCCAACAGTGAGCGGTACAAATACCTTTTTTGCTGTTTCACGAACAACGTCCAGCATAACTCCTCTGCCCTCGTGGGAGGCTGTTATGTCATAGAAAACTATCTCGTCTGCACCCTGAAGATTGTATTCATATGCACATTCAACAGGGTCACCGACTTCTTTTATGCCCTCGAAATTTACGCCCTTTACTACCTTTCCGTCACGCACATCAAGGCATGGTATAATTCTTTTTGCAAGCATATTATTTTACCTCCTGTGACAGTTTCGCAAAGTTTTCAAGTATTTTTAGACCGGTCTTTCCACTCTTCTCAGGGTGGAACTGACAGCCGAAGATATATCTTCCGTCTGATACCACCGCAGGGACTTTTGAGCCGTATTCGCAGTAGGCATACAGATTTTTATTATCGCAGAAAGCCTTGTATGAGTGTACGAAATAGACATACTCGTCATCGCCCAGGCCGTCAAAAAGAGGACAATCGTGGTTATACACAAGCTTGTTCCAGCCCATGTGTGGGATAACAAGGTCAGGCTCGTTTATCTTGTCAACATAGCCGCCGATAAGGCCAAGACCCTTGCACTCCTCAAACTCATAGCTTTTCTCGAAAAGAAGCTGCATTCCAAGGCATATGCCAAGGAAAGGCTTTATTTTAGCCTGCTCCTTGATAGTGTCGATAAGACCGCTAAGACCGAGCATATTCATTGCCCATGGGAACGCTCCCACGCCGGGGAGTATAATTGCGTCGGCTTTTTCGATATCTTCTTTTTTGTCTGTGAGCTTGTTTTCAAATCCAAGATAGTCCAGAGCGTTTTTTACAGAGAATATATTGCCTGCACCGTAGTCGATTATTGCTATCATTTAAAGCACTCCTTTGGTGGATAAAACTCCTGTTCCTGTTATTTTTACAGCGTCCTTCAAAGCGTGAGCCACTGCTTTGTACATTGCTTCTGCAATATGGTGGTCGTTCTTGCCGTACTCCTCACGGATATGCAGTGTTATACCTGAATTGAATGCAAAGGCTCTGAAAAATTCTTCTGTCAGGCAGGTGTCATACTGACCTATCCTGTCGTCATGGAACTCAGCATTGAACGCAAGGAAAGGTCTGCCGCTTATATCCAACGAGCAGAATGCCAGCGCTTCGTCCATTGGCACAAAAGCCGAGCCATATCTTGCAATGCCTGCTTTGTCGCCCAATGCTTCCGCAAAGGCTTTGCCCAAGCATATGCCAACGTCCTCAACTGTATGGTGTCCGTCAACATAAAGGTCGCCTGTGCACTCAACGTCCATGTCTATTCCGCTGTGTACTCCAAGGGCTGTGAGCATATGGTCAAAAAAGCCTATGCCTGTGTTTACGGATACCTTGCCCTCACCGTCAAGCTTCACGAACACCTCTATATCAGTTTCCTTAGTTTTTCTTTTTATCTCCGCTGTACGCATTTTCATCACCTTACCGCTTAAAATCTTACCTTTATTGCATTTGCGTGAGCCGTCAGACCCTCTTTTTCTGCAATAAGAACGATATCATCCTTTGATTCTCTGAGAGCGTCCTCAGTATAGTATGTAAAGCTTGAACGCTTCTCAAAGCTATTTACTGACAGCGGTGAGAAGAATCTAGCTGTGCCGCTTGTTGGAAGAACGTGGTTAGGGCCTGCATAGTAGTCGCCAAGCGGCTCTGAAGCATACTGACCAAGGAATATTGAACCTGCATTATCAAGTCTGCCAAGATACTCCATAGGGTTTTCAAAAAGCACTTCAAGGTGCTCAGGAGCAAATCTGTTTGCAAGGTCGCAAGCTTCGTCCTTTGTATTGCAGATAAGGATAGCACCGTAATTTTCAAGAGAGCTTTCGATTATCTCTTTTCTTGAAAGGCTCTGCACCTGTCTGTTTATCTCTTCGATAGTTCTGTCTGCAATGCTCTCGCTTGTTGTAACAAGGATAGCGGAAGCAAGCTTGTCATGCTCAGCCTGTGACATAAGGTCTGCGGCAATGAACTTAGGGTTAGCCTTTTCGTCAGCCATAACAAGTATCTCGCTCGGACCTGCCACCATGTCGATATCAACAACACCATAAAGAAGCTTCTTTGCTGTTGCAACATAGATGTTTCCAGGGCCTACTATCTTATCGACCTTTGGTATCTCCTCTGTTCCGTAAGCAAGGGCAGCGATAGCCTGTGCGCCTCCGCTCATGAACACTCTGTCAACTCCGCAGAGAGCTGCTGCCACAAGAATATCCTTATTTGGTGTGCCATCTTTGAGCGGTGGAGTTACCATGATTATCTCCTTAACGCCTGCTATCTTTGCAGGAACTGCATTCATAAGCACGCTTGACGGATAAGCTGCTGTGCCGCCCGGAACATAAAGACCAACTCTGTTAAGTCCTCTTACCTTCTGACCGAGAATACAGCCGTTATCCTTAGCGTTTATAAAGCTCTGTGACTTCTGTCTTTGGTGGAAATCTGTGATGTTCGCAACTGCGTTGAGCATTGCGTCAACAAAGTCCTGATCTGCCTCTGTGAGAGCGTCGTTTATAACATCTCTTGGAACTTCATAATACTCCGGGAGCTTGCCGTCAAACTTTTCTGTATAAGCCTTTACAGCGTTATCGCCACCCTCTCTGACAGTTTCGATTATTTCATTAACAACGGCTGTGACCTTCTTATTTGTTTCGCCGCTTCTCTTTTCAAGCTGCTTGAAAAACTCTACCTCGTCTTTGCCGTTGACAAAAATCTTCTTTATTTCAGCCATTTCAATACTGTCCTTTCCGTTTATATAAACTACTTGTCGATATTTTCTTCAACAAGCTTTACAAAATTCTCGATCTCCTGCTGGCGCATTTTCATGCTTACCATATTTACGATAAGCCTTGCAGAGATAGGGCAAACGTCCTCGATGACTTCAAGACCGTTTTCTTTAAGTGTCGTGCCTGTTTCAACGATATCAACGATACCGTCTGCAAGCTCAAGGAGCGGTGCAAGCTCAACTGAGCCTTCTATCTTGATGATGTCAACGTCCATTCCCTTTGATTCAAAAAATCTTCTTGTGATGTTAGGGTATTTTGTTGCGACTGTCTTGACATCAAATCCGCCGTAGAACTTTGAGCCTTTCTTTGTGGCAAGTGCAAATTTACATCTGCCGAAGCCGATATCAACAAGCTCAAAGAACTTGCCCTGCATTTCCATGATAGTGTCCTTGCCAACAACGCCCATATCGCACACGCCATGCTCAACGTATGTGATAACGTCGTTTGCCTTTGCAAGCACAACTTCAAGGTTTCCGTCAGGTACAGGAAGAATAAGCTTTCTTCCCTTTTCTCTTATTGCGGTACAGTCATAGCCTATCTTCTCTAAAAGACCGACTGTATCCTTTTCAAGTCTGCCCTTTGTAAGAGCTATCCTAAGAGGTCTGTTCATTTTAACTTATCCTCCAAACTTATATATCAAGCTCTGTTATCTCGCTGCCAACGGCCACAAGCTTCTTTATTCCCTTTGATTTTGCGTAAGCCTTTGTTTCATCGAGGGTGTTGAAAAGCGAGTTTTCAACTGCCAGACCCTCTCTTACGAGCGTCTGAGCATATTTCATTGCTTCAACCACATAGCCCTTTTCGCCAAACACAACTGCGTCAGGAGTTCTGAGCTTTGGTGCGCCGCCAAGCTTTTCGATATGTCTTGCAACAGAGTCAACGCTTATGCCGAAGCCCACCGCCGGGCAATCGTTGCCAAACTCTGCAAGAAGCCTGTCATATCTTCCGCCTTTAAGCACCGACTGACCGACCTCTGAAAGATAGCCCTTGAACACAATGCCTGTGTAGTAATCCGCATGACTCACGATGCCAAGGTCAACAGATATCTTGCCCTCATAACCAAGGCTTGAAAGTCTGGTGTAGACCTCTTTAAGATTATAAAGTATGCCTGTTATCTTATCGTCAGTATAAATATCCGCAGCCTTGTCGAACACCTCAACACCTCCGAAAAGTCTTGGGAGCTGTCTGAGCGCGTTAGTCACCTGATTGTCGCCCACTTCGTCAAGGATATCGTTAAGTGCAGGATAGTTTTTTGCAGAGATAAGAAGTCTTATCTCCTCTCTTACTGCGTCGTCAACGTCAAGCTGAGCCACAAGCTCCTTGAAATAGCCGATATGACCTATCTCAAGTCTGAAATTCTCTTTGTCAAAGCTTGAAAGGGCTTCAACAGCCGTGCATAGCACCTCGTAATCTGCTCTCTTGGAATTTTCTCCGCCAATAAGCTCGATGCCTGCCTGAACTACCTCGTCTGAACGTCCTTTGAGCAGGGAGTTATTTTCAAAAATGCTCTGATTGTAGTATAGTCTAAGGGGAAGCTTTGCCCCCTTTAGTCTTGTGGAAGCAAGTCTTGCTATGGGTATCGTGGAATCAGGACGCATAACGATAAGTCTGCCCTTTGAGTCTGTGAGCTTATAAAGACTCTCCTGCTGGAAGTTTCTCGAGCTTCCCATAAACAGATCGTAAAACTCTATTCCCGGTGTTACCACCTCGCTGTAGCCAAAGCCCTCAAACAGCTTTGACAGCCTGTCCTCCACCATTCTTCGTGCCAGACAGCCCTCAAACAGCAGATCTCTCGTACCCTCAGGGGTTATAAGATCATATCTTTTCATACACTTTCCCTTCCTGTATATAAATTATAGATTGTACTTCTTATGTTGACGCTTGAATAAATATCCGCATAAACACACATTTAAGTGAATTGTAGTGGGGCGGCGTCCTCGACGTCCCTCTTTCTATGCTGTTATGTAACGCCTTTACTCACTTTATCGTAGTAAAGTGATAGCATAGTATCAACACAAATAATTTTATCACACCCGCCCTTGTTTGTCAATAGTGTTACAAGGGCAAAGTATGAAATTGTGCATAGTAACTATCAGAACAACGATATCTGGTTAGATTTAGGCATATCGCCGAAAGCTCCGTTTTTCTCAAGAGTTTCGATAACAGATTTGGACACTCCGCTCTGCTGTTGGAACTCCTCGATAGAGATAAACTCGCCGTTCTGCGCCTTTTCGTAAATGCTTATCGCCGCAGACTCGCCCACTCCGTTAAGTGAACAGAACGGAAGTCTTATCTTGCCGTCCTCTATCTGATAGATAGTTGCGTGGGATTTTTTGATGTTTACAGGCAAAAAGTCATATCCACGGCTGAGCATTTCATTCACAAGCATGAGAATTTCAAGCACACCGCTGTCCTTACCCGACACCTCGTCTTTTGGTTTATTCTTTATTTCTTCTATCTTGCTTCTGACGATATATTTTCCTTTGAGAGCGATCTCTGCATCAAAATCCTCGCCTTTAACCGTAAAATAAGTTGCATAGAACGCAAGCGGCTCATGCACCTTGAACCAACAAAGTCTTATAGCTGCCGTAACATATGCCGCCGCATGGGCTTTCGGGAACATATATTTTATCTTCAAACAACTGTCGATATACCACTCCGGAACGTCATGCTGACGCATATTCTCTTTCATTTCCTCTGTGAGCAGTTTCGGAGCTTTTCCCTTACGGGTTATCTCCATTATCTTAAATGACAGCTTTGGCTCAACGCCATGATAAAGCAGATATGTCATGATACTGTCACGAGTACCGATAACATTTGAGATATCGCAGGTTCCGTTTTTGATAAGCTCCTGTGCGTTGCCGAGCCATACGTCAGTGCCGTGTGAAAGTCCTGATATCTGCAAAAGGTCAGAGAAGTTTTTCGGCTGACAGTCAAGAAGCATTTGTCTTACGAACGGCGTACCCATTTCAGGTATACCGAGCGTTCCCGTCTGACACATTATATCCTCCTCCGTCACTCCAAGTGACTCAGGGGAAGTGAACAGCGAATATACCGCAGGGTCAGACATGGGGCAATCGAGGATATCTCGTCCTGTGAACATTTCCAGATACTTATACATTGTCGGGTTATCGTGACCAAGCTCGTCAAGCTTCAAGATAGTATCGTGGAGAGAATGGAAGTCGAAGTGGGTAGTTACCATGTCAGAGTCCACTTTTTCCGCAGGGTGCTGAACTGGTGTGAAGTCATAGACCTCATAGTCGCTAGGGATAACGACCATTCCACCCGGGTGCTGAGAGGTCGTTCTCTTTATGCCGCAGCAGCCGAGTTTAAGTCTTTCTATCTCAGCCTTTGGAACGGTCTTTCCACGCTCGTCAAGATATTTCATAACATAGCCGAAAGCGGTTTTTTCCTGGATCATGCCGATAGTACCGGCTTTGAACACATGGTCCTCACCGAAAAGAACTTCAGTATATTTATGCGCCTTTGCCTGATAGTCACCTGAGAAGTTAAGGTCGATATCAGGTGCTTTATCGCCGTCAAAGCCAAGGAACGTTTCAAATGGGATATCGTGTCCGTCACGGTGCATATTCTCTCCGCACACAGGACAGTTTTTCGGTGGCAGGTCAAAGCCTGAGCCTACCGAGCCGTCTGTAATGAACTCGCTGTGGTGGCAGTTAAGACAGACATAGTGTGGCACAAGAGGATTTACCTCAGAGATACCTGACATGGAGGCAACGAAGGACGAACCTACCGAGCCTCTTGAACCTACCTGATAGCCATTCTCGTTAGAGTTGGCAACAAGTTTCTGAGATATCATGTAAAGCACTGCAAATCCGTGCTTGATAATAGAGTCAAGCTCTCTTTTAAGTCTTTTGAAAACAAGGTCTGGAATGTGTCCCTCAAAATATTTTGATACGTCAACGTCCTCGCCCTCAGGGACTTCTATGGTCTCAGGGTCACAGTCGCCGTAAATGGAACAGCATTTCTTCCAGCATATATACTGAAGCTGATAAACCGAGCCTTCGATAAAAGGTGTATAAGTACCGTTCGGGAACGCTTTCAGGTCAGGGTCTACCATATCAGCCACGTTGTTTGTATTCGTTACAACGACCTCAAACGCCTTTTCCTCGCCTAGATAACTCAGCTCGTCAAGCATTTGGTTTGTGGTCTTAAGATACAAAGGAGGCTGAGTATCGGCGTCAGGGAAGCCCATTGAAGCCTGTATCACCGACCTGAACTGTGCGTCGGTCTTGTCCATAAAATGCACGTCGCCTGTTGCGCAGACGGGTATGCCCAAGTCCTCCCCAAGTTTTACAATAAAGCGGTTTATATCCTTTATATCCTCCGCTGTGTGGATCCTGTCATAAGGAGGCTTTTCGGTGGTGAGCATAAATTTGTTGTTTCCGTCAGGCTGTATCTCCAGATAGTCATAAAAGCTTGCTATCTGCTTTATCTCCTCATAGTTTCTGCCCTCGAGATAAGCCTGAATGACCTCGCCACGCTCGCAGGCACTACCAAGGATAAGACCCTCACGGTGTCTTACAAGCTCAGATTTTGGTATTCTCGGACGTCTTTTGAAATATTTAAGATTGGAGTCTGATATAAGCCTATACAGATTTTTCAGACCCGTGTTATTTCTTACGATAATAATTTGGTGATAAGTCGGCTTTGCAAGCACCTGATTTTCATTTGCAAGCAAGCTGTTGAGCATATCCACTGTTATAAGAATCAGAGGATACTGCTCCATGAGCATTTTCGACAGCCTTATGAATATACCTGCAAGCACCTCTGCGTCATCACAGCCACGGTGGTGCTGAAAATCCCCAAGTCCGAAATGCTCCGCCACATAGTTGAGTTTATGCTTTTCAAGCTCCGGAAGCATTATCTGCGACATTGGCACAGTGTCTATAGAAGAATATTTTATCTCGATGCCCTGTCTTTTTGCGCAGGCGGATATAAAGCCCGTATCGAACTGAGAATTGTGCGCCACAAGAACAGGGTCGTCGCCGATAAACTCATTGAATTTAAGGAGAGCTTCCCTTTCGCTTGCACCGTCCTTTACCATATCGTCAGTGATGTGGGTGAGGTTTGAGATAAACTCAGGGATAGGTCTTTCAGGGTTCACAAAAATATCGAGCTTGTCCACAACTTCAAGATCTCTCAGTTTGACAGCGCCTATCTCGATGATCCTATCTTCATTAGGATTTGTACCCGTAGTTTCAAGGTCAAAGCAGATTATCTCGTCTGTAAGCTCACGCTTGTCCGTTCCACGGAATATCTTTTCGTCATTATTGACCTCGTATGACTCTATGCCGTAAAGAACCTTGAAGTCACCGCCGCCCTTGCGTATGCCGATACAGGTATTTCCGGCGTCAGGATAGCCCTGAACGACACCATGGTCTGTTATGGCAAGGGCTTTGTGTCCCCATGAATAGGCTCTTTCCACAAGCTTGCCCGCAGGAGTGAGAGCGTCCATCATAGACATATTGGTATGGCAATGAAGCTCCACACGCTTATGCTCGCAGGTATCCTTTTCCTTTTCACGCTTTACCACCATAATGCTATCAGGCTTGATGTTTATAGAGTGGTCGAAATCGTCCTCCTCTATCTCACCTGCCACAAGTATGGTCTTGCCTGCCTTAAGGTGTTCCAGCATTGCCTCAAGCACTGCCCTTTTCAAGCCTTTCATGTTTCTGAAATTCTTGTTTGAGCCTATGAACTTTATAGAGTTTGAGGAAGTATAGTCGGTAAAATTCAGGTGTGCTATAAGCATACCCGACTTTGTTTCCTTTGTTTCCACAGGTCCGAAAATATCGCCCCAGACCACCACACGTCCACGGTAATCCGCAGGGATATCTTTCATCTGCATCACCTGCTCGTTTCCTGATATTGGCGCACCCATAAGCACAAGAGCGTCATCGCACAGAAGCGAGAACCTTGTGAAGTCCACATTTGCAGTTCGGAAATCCACAGAAGCACCGCTTGCAGTATTAGTGGTAACAGCCGCCTTTTTCTCAGGCTGTGCAGGGTCTATTTTCGGCACAGGGAGGGAGTTCAAAAACTCCTCCTGCTCACGCTGATGCTCTTCCATATCAGTTTCAAGCACACCTGTGAGCCTTATATCCGCCCTCACCGAGAAAAGCTCCATGGTGAGTGCAGGGAAAGCCGTTTCTATGCCCGCCTTTTTCAGCAACGCTTCGCCTCCGTGTTTTATATCCACGGTGAAAATGCCGTTTTCATAAACAGCCTCAGCGTTGTCAAAAAAACCGTTCACAAGAGGAAATCTGCTTTTAAGAAACTTGCAAAGCTCAGGAAAATACTCCGCACAAAGCATATCAGGGGTATATTTGAGCTGCAAAATAAACTTTCCTGCTCCGAGAGCCGCCCTCATTTTCATTTCAAATTCCACTGTGCTGTCAAAAGGCACCAGCTTGTCAAAAGCCGCCTGACAGGTAAAAGTGCCGTTTTCTTCGTTATAGCCCAGCCTTAATATCCTGCCCTTTTCTATCACAGAGGGTATAAGCTCCTTATAGTTCTCAAAGAAGCTTTCAATGGTGTATGTATTCATTTATGGTATATCCTTTTAAAGTTTTTCTATTTCCGCCAGAAGCGCAGGCAAAGCCTCCTCCTCTGATACCTTTCTGAGCTTTTCACCGTGGCTGAATATCACCGCACAGCCGTCACCGCCTGCAATGCCGATATCAGCGTTGCCAGACTCGCCTATGCCGTTCACAACACAGCCCATAACGGCTATCTTGATATCCTTGTCTATATCCTTGGTGGCTTCCTCAACCTTTTTTGCAAGACCTATAAGGTCTATCCTAGTTCTTCCGCAGGTAGGGCAGGAAACTATCCTTACTCCGCCACTTTTGCCGATAGCCTTTAAAATATCCTTTGCGGCGTATATCTCTTTTACAGGCTCGTCGGTAAGTGAAACTCTTATAGTTTCGCCAATGCCGTCGCACAGAAGCGAACCTATACCGATAGATGATTTTATAAGACCCATTCTCTCGGTGCCAGCCTCAGTTACTCCAAGGTGCAGAGGATAGTTACAGGTCTGTGCACACAATCTGTATGCCTTTATCATAGTCGGCACGTCTGATGACTTTATAGAGATAACTATATTCTCAAAGTCGCACTGCTCCAAAATTCTCACATGACCCATTGCACTTTCCACTAGGGCTTCCGCAGTTGGCGAACCGTATTTCGCAAGAAGCTCCTTTTCCAGAGAACCGCCGTTCACGCCTATCCTGATAGGGATATTTCTTTCACGACAGGCTTTAACCACCGCTTTCACCCTATCCATAGAGCCGATATTGCCGGGATTTATCCTTATCTTGTCGATACCTGCTTCCGCCGCCGCAATGGCAAGGCGATAGTCAAAGTGGATATCCGCCACAAGAGGGATAGAGATCTTCTCTTTGATAGCAGGGATAAGCTTAACGGCTTCCATGTTTGGTATAGCCGCTCTTACTATTTCACAGCCAGCTTTTTCAAGCTCCACAGCCTGCTTAACAGAGCCTTCTATGTCCGTAGACGGAACATTGAGCATTGATTGGATATATATCTTTTTGCCGTCAAGGACAAGTCCTCCCACCTTGACAGGTCTTACGTTTCTCTTATTTTCACCTGACATAAACAGTTCCTCCTTTAAACAAGCTTGATAATATCGCTCACTGTCACCACTACCATAAGAAGCAACAGAGCCGCCATACCGATAGCGTGTACCATTCCCTCATGCTCAGGCTTGACAGGCTTACGGCGTACCGCTTCGATAATAAGAAACAAAAGTCTTCCGCCGTCAAGTGCAGGCAATGGCAAGAGATTGAAAATGCCGATATTTATGGTCATGAACGCACCCAGCGACAACATTGTGTCAATAAGTGACGCCCAATCTATTTTACCCGACTGGCTGTCCCTTTCGCTGTCGATAACATTGTCGATAGTATCAACGATACCAACAGGACCGCTGAGATCTTTTATGGAATACTTCCCTCTTATAAGGTCGGCAAAGGAGATATAGATAAGTCTGCCGTCAGTACAGCCCTGCTTAAAAGACTGAGTTATCACAGAGCCGACGGTCACAGCTTTGGGTGCGACCTTGAAATCAATGTGCATGGTATTATCGTCCGTTGCAAAGGTGACATCTTTAAGCTCCACCTTTTTTCCGTCACGCTTCACCACCATATCGAACTTGCCGTCCTCATCGTTTCCAAACTGATAGGACATATCCATAGTAGTGAAAATCCTCATGCCGTTGACCTCGATTATCTCGTCACCCACCTGCAAGCCGGTCGATTGGGACATAGCGTTATCCTCAAACCACGATATAGTGGTGGTTGCGATGCCGTCAGACCTTGCGGTGCTGATACAAAGGATAATATATCCAAGCACAAGATTCATTATAACGCCTGCCACCACAATAAGCATTCTTTTTGGCAGGCTTTTATTACAAAACGCACCGCCGTCCTCGCTTCCGTTATCCTCGCCCTCCATGGCACAATAGCCGCCTATGGGAAACACACGCCAAGCGTAAAGGGTATCGCCCTTTTTCTTTTTGATAATGGCAGGACCCATGCCAATAGCGAACTCGTTGACCTTTACTCCGCTGGCTTTCGCCGCAATAAAGTGACCAAGCTCGTGTATTATTATGATAGCTTCAAAGATCAATATTGCAAATAATATACTCATTTTTTTACCTCGCATGAACACTCTGTGCGTTTGATTTACTAATGTTGTTGTAATTTATTTTCTGTAGGGGAGCGGCGCAATTTCTGCTTTGCATAAATCCGACGTCCCGACCCCTCCGACATTTCGTCTACAATCTCATTTGTGTTATCCACATAATGTTTTCTACATAGGCTCTGGATAATTCAAACCTCGCTCCTCCGAGCGGGCTGTCGCATTTCTGTGAGCTTGCGAACAGAAATTTCGCCAAGCCCCTACAAATATTCGGGATAGTTTATCTTGCCGCAAAATCGCTTTGCTCGATGCTTTATTTTACTTTTTTCTGGTGATTTGCTTGGTCGGCTTTGCCATTCTTCACTCCTCACTCCTCACTTAAAAGCCGCTCCTCACTAAGCTCCGATAAGCTTCTTCGCTCTCTCCCTAGCCTTTCTATCCGCTTCCAGCACATCTTCCACGCACTTTATCTCTTCCCGTGGTGTATTCTCGCAGACATTCATTACTATTCTGCCGATGTCAAGAAAATTTATCCTGCCGTCAAGAAAAGCCGCAACGGCTTCCTCATTCGCTCCATTCACTGCCGCAGGAAGATTTCCACCGATAGTGACAGCCTTTATACAAGCCCTCAGACAATCGAACGTATCATAGTCAGGCTTCTCGAAAGTGAGCTTTCCATAGTCTGTAAGGGACAGCTTTTTCACATCACATTCCACTCTCTCAGGATAAAGCAGGGCATACTGTATGGGTATTTTCATATCAGGCACGCCAAGCTGTGCGATAACAGAATTATCCTCATACTCCACCGCTGAATGTACAACGCTCTGTCTATGGACAACTATCTCTATTTGCTCAGGTCTGAGATTGAAAAGCCACATTGCTTCGATAAATTCAAGACCCTTGTTCATAAGCGTAGCAGAGTCAATGGTTATCTTTCTGCCCATTGACCAGTTAGGGTGATTAAGAGCCTGCTCGACTGTCACGCCCTCCAGGTCAGACTTTGTTTTGCCGAAGAATGGTCCGCCCGAAGCTGTAAGTATTATCCCTTTGAGCTTGTTGCCCTCGTTGCCCTGCAGGCACTGAAAGATAGCCGAATGTTCGCTGTCCACAGGATATATCTTCACTCCCTTTTCAGCCGCCGCCTTTATAACAAGCTCACCGCCTGCCACAAGTGTTTCCTTGTTGGCAAGGGCAATGTCAGTGCCTTTTTCGATAGCCGTAAGGGTTGGCACAAGACCCACCATGCCAACGACTGAGTTGAGCATGATATCGACCCCGTCCATTCTTGCTATCTCTTTAAGTCCCTCCATGCCTGTGGATATTTTTATGCCAGTGCCACTGAGAAGCTTTTCAAGCTCTGACTTTTTGTCCTCTCGGTAGATACACACACATTCAGGCAAAAGCTCCTTAGCCTGAGCCGCAAGCTTTTCAACGTCAGAATTTGCCGCAAGCGCCTTTACTTTAATATTATGCTTTGCAGCCACTTCTAATGCCTGCGTGCCTATAGAACCCGTTGAACCGAGTATGGTCATTGTTTTCATTTATTGTCCCTCATCATATAAAATAAATTCAGGCAATTCCGCATAAAGATGGTTTGCAAGCGGTGTTGCCTTAATAACGCTTAAAAGGGGTAAGCCTAAGCCTGCCCCTAAAAGTCATAATTTTCTATTTAAGTATAAGCCCCTGTGTGAACATATAGTACATAAAAGGTGCAACGAGCAGAACGCTGTCAAAGCGATCCATTATTCCACCGTGACCAGGCATTATGTTGCCATAGTCCTTTATACCTGTCTGTCTTTTTATCACCGAAGCTGTAAGGTCGCCCACAAGTCCGATAAGAGCCGCAAGCATACCTGCGATTAGAACGCCTAGATAGTGGATAGGCTCGCCTTTAAGTACGAACTGATAGAACAGGCTTATTACAAGCATAAGAATACCATTTGAGATAACGCCGCCTATAAGTCCCTCCACAGTTTTCTTAGGGCTTATCTCAGGGCAAAGCTTTGTTTTGCCGAAGAAAGTTCCTGCAAAATAAGCACCGCTGTCAGCCAGCCAAGCCGCTGCAAGAGTAAGAACTATCATAAACACGCCCTTGCCGCCCAAGCCTGCCATTGTGACCAAAGTTGAGAATGAATACGGCAGAAGTATGCCCACGCCCAGCATGAAGAAAAACTCTGTATACTGGAATTTTGTATGCTCTTTAAGATAAAGCAGACACATTGCTATAACGAAAAGCCCCATATAAAGCTTGTAGCTGAAAAAGTACAGCCAGCCGTGTCTGTAGAACACAGGCATGAAAGCGTCCACAAAGGCAAACGCACAGCAGGCAATGGTCTGATACTTATGCTCTGTCATTTTTGTCGCCCTGAATATCTCATATATTGCAAGTGCAGAAATTGCGCCCACCGCAATGTTGAACAGGAACGTTCCGTGTGCGATAAGCAGTATCACTGCGATAACAATGGCAACTGCCGCAGATTTAATACGGGTAGACATTTTTTTACACCCCTCCAAATCTTCTGTTTCTTTCGCTGTATGCGATAACAGCCTTGTCAAGGTCGCTGCCTTTGAAGTCAGGCCATAGGATATTTGTGTAATAAAACTCCGCGTAAGCCGCCTGCCATATCATAAAGTTTGACAATCTTTGCTCTCCGCTAGGTCTTATAACAAGGTCAACAGGGGGTATCTCCTCAGTGTAGAGATTTCTCTCTATCATATCCATTGTGATATCCTCAGGCTCCAGCTTGCCTTCTTTCACCTGCTGAGCCAATGTCTTAGCCGCATGGCAAATCTCGTCCCTGCCGCCGTAGTTGATAGCAAGCACAAGGGTCATAGAGTCAAAGTCCTTTGAGTCCTCCTCAACGGAAGCCATTTTCCTTTGCAGATTTTCGCTGAGCCTTGTTCTGTCGCCTATAAAGCGCACCCTGATATTCTCCTCGATAAAGTCCCTGACCTCGTCAAGATACTTTTCAAAAAGATCCATAATTGCGTCTACCTCGTCCTTAGGTCTTTTCCAGTTCTCGGTAGAAAACGCATAGTAAGTTATATACTGTATTCCAAGCGCCTTGGCGTGTCTTGTTATGGTACGAAAGGTCTTTGCGCCCTCTCTGTGTCCGAACTTTCGGGGCAATCCCCTCTTTTTCGCCCATCTGCCGTTGCCGTCCATGATAACGCCCACATGAACAGGCACAGACACGTTCTCTCCAAGGCTTATCTTCTCATTATTCGCCATGGCTTAGATAGAGAGTATCTCTTTTTCCTTTTCGGCAACGTGACCGTCAACTTCCTTAACGAACCTGTCAGTAAGCTTCTGGATCTCGTCCTCGCAGTCCTTAAGATCGTCCTCTGTGATCTCGTTGTTCTTCTTCATTGCCTTGAACTTTTCCATAGCGTCACGTCTGATAGAACGGATAGCGACCTTGCACTCCTCGCCCATTTTCTTGATGTCCTTAACAAGCTCCTTACGTCTGTCCTCAGTGAGCTGTGGGAAAGTAAGTCTTATAACAGAGCCGTCATTCTGTGGATTGATGCCGATATCAGAAGCCTGGATAGCCTTTTCTATAGGCTTGAGAGTTGACTTATCCCATGGCTGTATAACAAGCACTCTTGCCTCAGCAACAGAAACCGCCGCCATTTGTGTAACAGGTGTCATTGCGCCATAATATTCTACCTGGACTTTGTTGAGTACGGACGGATTAGCTCTGCCTGCTCTGATGCCTGCAAAGTCCGAAAGCATAACGTTTATGGATTTTTCCATTTTTGTCTTAGCATTTTCCTTGATCTGTTTCATATTCAAACGATCCTTTCTTGATTATCTTTATTATTTTACGAGAGTGCCTATATTTTCGCCCATGCAAGCGTCATAGATATTGTCTGGTCTTGCAAGATCGAAAACGAGTATCGGGATATTGTTATCCTTACACATTGCCGCAGCGGTCGAGTCCATTACCTGCAGACCCTTTGCAAGGATATCAGCAAATGTAAGTGTGTCATACTTAACAGCGTCAGGATACTTGTGAGGATCCTTGTCATAAACACCGTCTACCATGGTAGCCTTAAAGAATATGTCAGCCTCTATCTCAGCCGCTCTCAGTGCAGCAGCCGTATCAGTTGAGAAGAATGGGTTACCGGTGCCGCAGCCGAAGATAACTACTCTGCCCTTTTCAAAGTGACGCATAGCCTTGTTTCTGATGTAAGGCTCAGCCACCTGTGGCATGGATATAGCCGTCTGTACTCTCACTTCAAGACCGCAGTTCTCAAGGCCGTCCGCAACAGCAAGTGCGTTCATAGCAGTTGCGAGCATACCGATATGGTCGGCTCTTGTTCTGTCCATTGCACCGCTTGATCTGCCTCTCCAGAAATTGCCGCCGCCTACAACGATACCGACCTCAACGCCAGCGTCAACACACTTTTTTATACTCTTGCCGAATGAGGTGATAACGTCATAGTCAAGACCTATCTTCTTATCGCCTGCGAGAGCCTCACCGCTTAATTTGAGCAATATTCTCTTATATTTAGGTTCCATATTTCAAAGCACTCCTTAACACATATTTTCGTTGGAATTATCCATATTAATTATACAATATTTTCAGCAGATTGTAAAGAGGAAAAACGCCAAAATCAGCCCTTTATTATCTTCACAAAAAAGTTTCTTGTTCTCGGACCGTCAAACTCAGCGAAATAGATACCCTGCCAAGTGCCCAGAAGAAGTTCGTTATCGTCGATGATAACAGTTTCCGAAGCACCAACACAGCTTGATTTCATATGAGCGTCAGAGTTGCCCTCAGCGTGACGGAACTGCGGTCTGTTTGGAAATGTTTCCTCCAAGGCATAAAGAAGGTCCGTCTTTACGTCAGGGTCAGCGTTTTCGTTTATTGTTATCGCCGCCGTGGTGTGGGGACAAAATATAACTGCAACGCCCTCCTGAACCCCTGATTCTGTGACAGCCTGCCTTACATAGCTCGTGATGTTGTAAAGCCCTCTGCGTTCTGTCTTGATAGTGTATCTTTTAAGCATATGTATCCGTCCTTTCAACGGTCGCTTTCCTAACTCAGAAAAGTTGACTCAGTTTCATTTCTGTTCGGTCTGCCCATAAGATTTTTGATAGCGTTAGCCGCAGGCTCACCCTCAAAAAGCACCTTTGCAAGCTGTTCTGTGATAGGCATTTCAATTCCCATTCTCTTTGAAAGCTCCCATGCGTTTTTGGTGCATACATAGCCCTCAACAGTGCCGACCTGTCTTACAGCCTCCTCAGGGGTAACTCCCTTGCCTATGAGAATACCCGCACGACGGTTTCTGCTGTGCATTGAACAGCAGGTAACGATAAGGTCGCCTATGCCGCTAAGTCCGCCAAAGGTTTCAAGCTTTGCGCCCATTGCAACTCCAAGACGTGATATCTCTCTGATACCCCTTGTCATAAGTGCAGCCTTTGTGTTGTCACCAAGTCCAAGGCCGTCGCAAACGCCTGCCGCCAAAGCGATGACGTTTTTCAGCGAACCGCCTATCTCGCAGCCCATAACGTCATCATTAACATACACTCTGAACGTATCGTTAGAAAGAGTGTTCTGTATATAATATGAAACCTCCCTGTCGTCAGAAGCAGTAACAACAGTAGTTGGAACTTTTCTTGCCACTTCCTCTGCGTGTGACGGACCGGTAAGCACCGCAACATGATTGTTCGGAAAGCACTCTTTCGCCACACAGCACATAGTTTTAAGGCTTCCGCCCTCAAGACCCTTTGCCGTGTTCACAACTATCGTTCTGCTTTCAAGATAAGGCACAACGCTTTCGCAGACCTCTCTGAGGAAAGGTGAAGGTATGCCAAGTATCACCATGTCTTTATCCTTAACACAGCTTATATCCGTTGTAAGCTCGATAGTCTTGTTCACCTGAACGCCAGGGAGCTTTGCTTTAAGCTCGCCTGTTCTCTTGATAGCATCTATCTCGTCCTGAAACTTTGACCATACTGTTACTTTATGCCCTGCATTGTCGCACATTATTGCCAGTGCAAGACCAAATCCGCCTGAACCGAGTATAGTAATATCTGCCATAATAAAACCTCCCTTACGCCTTTTTCTTGCTTCCGAATTTGTTTTCGGTGCCGTTCATAAGGCGTTTGATATTAGGTCTGTGCATATAAATGATAAGCAGACCGATAGCCGTTGCCATAAGAGTGTTTGCAAGAACGCCGTCGCCCTTGATGATAAAAAGCTGAACGATAGGCGTAAAAACAGGATATGCGATAGCGGCGCATATAGAACCTACAGACACGTATTTTGTTGCCGCAAGCACGATAGCGAAAACAGCCACTGAGAAAGCACAGGTCAGCGGATCGATAGCGATAAGAGTCGTTGCCGCAATAAGAACGCCCTTTCCACCGTGAAAGCCATAGAATACCGGGAAAATATGTCCAAGCATTACAAAAAAGCCCGCAAGATACCCGATAAACTTATCGTCATGAAAAAATGTCACGCCAAAACCGTTTGTCACCACAAGTCGGCAGATAACTACCGCAAGCACGCCCTTTGCAAGATCGCACAACAGCGTTGCCGCCGCAGGCCCTTTGCCGAACACTCTCAGAACATTGGTCAAACCTGCGTTGTTGCTTCCGTAATCACGGATATCCTTATGCTTTAAAACTCTGCACACGATTATGGCAGAATTAAGACTTCCGAAAAGATAGGAAAAAATTATAGTGAATGCCAGACTTAAAAATATGTCCACAAAATAACCTCCAGAATTTTATTTAACGTCGTCCTTGTCACGCTCTCTTATCTTGAAAACGATAGGCGTGCCTTCAAGTCCGAAGGTCTCTCTTATCTGATTTTCAATATAACGCTGATAGGAAAAATGATACAGATCGGCTCTGTTTACAAAAAACACGAATGTAGGCGGTTTGGTAGAAACCTGCGTCATGTAATATATCTTCAGCCTTCTGCCCTTGTCAGACGGTGGCTGTACCCTTTGGGTAGCATATGCGAGAACATCGTTAAGTCTGCCTGTCGGTATTCTAATAGAGTTCTGCTCTGCAACGAACTTGATAGTATCAAAAAGCTTGTCCATTCTCAGACCTGTTTTTGCAGAGATGAACACAAAAGGCACATAGCTCATGAAGCTGAAATCGTCCTGAAGCTTTTTCTGAAAGTCGTTCATGGTGTTGGTTTCTTTCTCAATAGCGTCCCACTTGTTCACCGCAACAACGCAAGCCTTGCCCTTTTCATGTGCATAGCCTGCCACCTTTGAATCCTGCTCAGTAAAGCCCACAGTTGCGTCAATAACGATAACCGCAACATCGGCTCTGTCAACAGCCATATAAGCCCTCAACACAGAGTATTTCTCAATAGTCTCCAGTACCTTTGACTTACGTCTGATACCAGCCGTATCTATGAAAACGAACTTGCCCTTTTCGTTCTCCACAATCGAGTCGGTAGCGTCACGGGTAGTGCCTGCAATATTTGATACGATAACACGTTCCTCACCGCATATCTTGTTTATTATAGAGGACTTTCCAACGTTAGGCTTGCCGATAACAGCGACCTTTATCGAATCATCGTCATCGTCCTCTTCATTTTCCTCCGGAAGATATTTCAGCACCTCGTCAAGGAGATCGCCCGTTCCGTGACCATGAACAGAAGAAACAGGAAACGGTTCGCCCAAGCCGAGATTATAGAACTCATACAGCTCCATAGGCGGTTCGCCCACATTATCCACCTTGTTCACGCAAAGCACGATAGGCTTGCCCGATTTCAAAAGCATCTGTGCCACCTCATAATCAGTGGCAGTAACTCCGCATTTAAGGTCTGTCACAAGAATGGTGACATCAGCTTTCAGTATAGCAAGCTCAGCCTGTCTGCGCATCTGAGCAAGGATAATATCATCAGACTCAGGCTCGATTCCGCCCGTGTCCACCAGCATGAACTCGTGTCCGAGCCATTCGCACTTTGCATATATCCTATCTCTTGTGACGCCAGGAGTATCTTCAACTATAGAAAGTCTTTGACCGATAAGCTTATTAAAAAGAGTAGACTTACCAACATTAGGTCTGCCCACTATCGCAACGATCGGCAATGACATATATATCGACCTCATTTCATATAAATTTGCACATTGATACATCATATAGTATAACACAATTTCTCACGTTTTGTCAACCATACGAGAAATACAGCACCCACATTCCATAGATTTTTTTACTACAAATATGTAGAAGCAAACAGCGTTTGCCCGCCTTTTTCACTGCTACAACAAAAAAGAGCAGAACGGCCTAAGCCATTCTGCTCTATGTGCTTATCAAAAATTATGCTTCCTTCTTGATAACCTCTACGCCCTTATAATAACCGCAATTCTTGCAAACCTTGTGTGGTGAAGTAAGCTCACCGCAGTTAGAACATTTACAAAGTGCAGGTGCGTCAAGCTTCCAAACTGCTGAACGTCTCTTGTCACGTCTAGCCTTGGATACTTTTCTCTTTGGTACTGCCATTCTGGCACCTCCTCGTCAGTAAAATCATTATAGTCTGTTCAGCTATTTCCCGTCAAGAGCAGTTACATTTGCCCTCATTCAAATCCTGTCCGCAAACGTAACACAAACCCTTGCAGTCATCCCTGCAAAGAATTTTTGTAGGCAGCTGTAACAACAAATCTGAAATAGCTAATTCGTCCAGATCAAGAGTATTGTTCTCGCAGACCACATAATCGTCCCTGTCGCTTTGAACACTTCTCACCAGAGTGTGTTCAAAGTCATAAACATACTCCCTGCTGAACTCCTTTAGACATCTGTCACAGGTGTGATCCATAGTAAAAACAGTCTTGAACCTGAGCGTTACCACTCCTGCCCTGTTCTCTATCTCACCTGTTACCGCAACGGGCGATGCAAAAGAATATCCGCCATACTCCGACAGCTTGTCTGCTGTTATGGAATAATCGATCGTTTTTCGCTCTCCGATTATATCGAAAAGTTCCTTCAACTGTACATTCATACTTGCACCTCAAACATCACAAATTCCATTATAACCTGAGAAACGTGATTTGTCAATACTTTTTTTCAATTTTTTCGTTTTTGCTATCAAAATACCAATAAACGAAGCGTAAAGCCTTACTTGATGAAAGCCTTTACCTTTGCAGGCAGCTCGTCCACGTCAGCAGATACTGTGAAAGTAACGTTTACGTCCTTTGTGAGAACTGCTACCTTTTCAAGCATATTGCCAAGAGCGTCATAATCTCTGCCGCCGATCTTCAGGATACCGTCAACGAAAACTTCCTGAATGTCATAGTTGCCAGCCATCAGACCTGCAACAAAGCCATAGAAGCTGTCAAAGCTGTTGATACCGTATTCTTCAGCGTCAGCCAATCTTACATTATGAGGAAGGTCATAGGTAAGCTGCATACCTCTTTCGATGCAAACAACGTTGCCTGTAGCATTTTCAGCAGCCTTCTTGATAGAATCAACAAGTATCTTAGTCTTGCCTGTGCCCTTTTTACCTGGAATCAAATTAATCATATAAACTCTCCGTTCCGCTTATTAAAGCATTTATTTTAAGAGCAGACCCCCGAAGGGGAAACGCTCAAAATTTCCTTTTGTTCTGCCTTTAGGATATTAGCCCAGCTTAGCCTCGAGTTCAGCCTTCTGTGACTCATAACCCGGCTTGCCGAGAAGAGCGAACATATTCTTCTTGTAGCTCTCAACGCCCGGCTGATTGAATGGGTTTACGCCAAGCATATAACCTGAGATAGCACAAGCCTTCTCGAAGAAGTAGATCATCTCGCCAAGGTTTTCCTCATCGAGCTTGTCAACATCTATAACGATATTAGGAACGCCGCCCTCAGTGTGAGCAAGGATAGTACCCTGATATGCCTTTTCATTTACAACTGACATATTCTGATTTGTGAGGAAGTTAAGTCCGTCAAGATTATCCTTGTCAGGCTCCAAGAACAGGTCGCTCTTTGGTGTCTTGATGTGCATAACTGTCTCAAACATAAGCTTTGAGCCGTCCTGGATGAACTGACCAAGTGAGTGCAGGTCTGTTGAGAATGTAGCGGCAGATGGGAATATACCCTTATCGTCCTTGCCCTCGCTCTCGCCGAACAGCTGCTTGAACCACTCGCCCATCATTGTGAATGAAGGATCATATGAAACGAGCATCTCAACGCTCTTGCCTTTTCTGTAAAGAATGTTTCTGAGCGCTGCGTACTTATAGCAATCGTTGTTATCGTCAGCAGAATACTTCTTCATACCCTCTCTTGCGCCAGCCATGAGCTTGTCGATATCACAGCCTGCTGCTGCGATAGGGAGAAGACCAACTGCTGTAAGAACTGAGAATCTTCCTCCAACATCGTCAGGAACAACGAATGTCTCATAGCCCTCTTCGTCAGAAAGCTGCTTGAGTGTGCCCTTAGCCTTGTCTGTTGTGGCAAAAATTCTTGTCTTAGCCTCTTCCTTGCCATACTTATCTTCAAGAAGCTTCTTGAAAATTCTGAAAGCAAGTGCAGGCTCAGTTGTTGTGCCAGACTTTGAAATTACGTTTACGCAGATATCTCTGCCCTCGCAAATTGAAAGCACCTCATTGAGGTAAGCCGAGCTGATATTGTTTCCGACAAAATAAATGTCAGGAGTATCCTTCTTAAGATTGTTGTAGAATGGCGACTTGAGCAGCTCGATAGCAGCTCTTGCACCAAGATAAGATCCGCCGATACCGATAACGATGAGAACATCGCACTTTTCCTTGATCCTTGCGGCAGCAGCCTTGATCCTTGCAAATTCTTCCTTATCATAATCCTCAGGGAGTGTTACCCAGCCGAGAAAATCATTTCCCAGACCGTTTCTGTTCACCAGAGTATTATGAGCGGCAGTTACCTGTGCAGCCATACCCTCGTATTCATGTTCACTTACAAAACCCTCAAGATACTTTGTGTTAAGCTTTAATGACATTATCCTTCATTTCCTTTCCTTACCTATCGGAGAGCGTGATACCATAAAACACGTTCCTCCGCTAATACTAGATAAATTATACTATATTTTTGTGAACATTTCAAGAGTTTTATAAAGCGAAATCATCTTTTGTGCATTTTAAACAAATATAATATTACATACTCAGCAAATTGTACACAAGCTTTTTTATGCCGCAGATAAAATTCATTTTCTTCACCTCTTTGCAGGCGACTATCTTTCCCTCTAATATCACCTCTCCACCCATGGTGTATCTTATTTCTCCCGCAGTTTCGCCATTTTTCACAGGTGCGTCAAGCTTCTCCTCTGCCGTAAAATCGCACTCCACCATACGATATGTTCCCCTCGGTATAACTATAGGATAAAGCCCCTCGGGAGCAAGCTCCACAGAAAGTTCCTCTCCTCCGCACACCACAGTTTCCTTTACCATATCATCAGGAAGTTCAGGGGTGTATATCTCATAAGTATCGAACGCCAAGTTCAGAAGTTTCTTCGCCTCAGCATTCATATTCTCCTGCGAATCGCAGCCGTTAAGCACTACGCATACTGACATATCCCCTTTTTCAGCCGTTGCCGCAATACAGCTCCCAGCCTTTTCACTTCCCCACGCTTTCATGCCTGTTACGCCCTTGTAAGTACGCACAAGCCTATTAAGGTTCACAAGCTCCGCCTTGCCGTCTCTCACAGTGTCAAGCCAGCAGGTAAGGTAAGGAGTGAGATTTTTGTATTTTGCAAGTTCCGAACAAAGCAAAGCCGTGTCCTTTGCTGTTGTAACATTGCCCTCTCCCATGCCAGTACAATCAGTGTAAACAGTGTCATTCATGCCAAGCATTTTCGCACGGCTGTTCATAAGCTCCACCGCCTTGTCTGCCGAGCCTGCCACCTTTTCCGCAAGCGCCGCACAGCCGTCGTTTGCATTGCCTGCCGACACTGATTTTATAAGCTCCTCCACAGATATCTTCTCTCCCTTGTCAAGCCATATCTGGCTTCCCTGCTGAGAGTTGGCATACTCCGACACCACTGACGTGTCGCTCATGGAAAGCTCACCGCTGTCTATCTTTTCTGCTGTAAGCAAAAGCACCATGAGCTTCGCATAGTGACCGCACTCACACTGCTCCTGTGGCTCTTTTTCAAAAAGCACCCTGCCTGTTGTCATCTCCGTCACCACTGCAGACCTAGCCGTAAGCCCCTCTATGATATCACTCACCGCCACAGTGTCCGCAGGCACAAAGTCCTCCGATGACAGCGCACCTGCTTTTTCTTTTCCCTCCGCCAGCGAACACACCATAAACACTGCCACCGCCGCACATAACACTGCCGAGCATATTTTCCTTAATATTTTCACATTTTCCACCTCTCACATATACTATTTTTATATTTATATTCACCCTGTCCCGAAATTAGCATTATGCCCCGAAAAGTTTCCGAAAACTCATTTGTAAATAGTTGCAGGAATTTGTTAAATAACTGTTACAACTCTTGAAATAAATATGGGAGTGTGCTATAATGTATTCTATAGAAATGTGTATTTTATAAGCGAAATATTTATATGAGGTGATTTAACAATGACAGAAATGGAACTTTACAAGCTTTGGTGTGAAAAGGCTGTTGACGATCCTGATCTCCAGACAGAGCTTAAATCTATCGAGGGCGACGAGGCTGCGATCCAGGACAGATTTTACAGAGATCTTGAATTTGGCACAGGCGGACTCAGAGGAGTTATCGGTGCAGGCGCATACAGACTTAATGTTTACACTATCAGACGTGCAACACAGGGTCTTGCAGACTATGTAAACGGCGCATTTGAAAACGGCAGCGTAGCTATCGCATATGACAGCCGTATCAAGTCTGACAAGTTTGCAAAGGAAGCTGCTGCGGTTCTGGCTGCAAACGGCATAAAGGTATACATCTATTCAGAGCTTATGCCTACACCAATGCTTTCTTGGGCTGTAAGAGAGCTTAAATGTCAGGCAGGTATCGTTATAACTGCATCACACAATCCTGCAAAGTACAATGGTTACAAGGTTTACGGCGAGGACGGCTGTCAGATCACACTCGATGTTGCAAACACTGTTATCGGCAAGATCAATGCAGTTGAGATGTTCGGCGGTGCAAAGGTAATGGACTTTGAGGACGGTATCAAGTCAGGCAAGATCGAATATATCAAGCAGGAAGTTATCGACAAGTATCTTGACAAGGTAGCACAGCAGGGCGTACATACTGACCTTGTAGCAGACAGCGGTCTGAAGGTAGTATACACTCCTCTTAACGGCACAGGCAACAAACCTGTAAGAGCTATCCTTAAGAAGATAGGCATAAAGGAAGTAACAGTAGTACCTGAGCAGGAAAATCCTGACGGAAACTTCCCTACCTGCCCGTTCCCTAACCCTGAGATAAAGGAAGCCCTTGCAAAGGGACTTGAGCTTTGCAAGACAGTAAAGCCTGATCTTCTTCTTGCAACAGACCCAGACTGTGACAGAGTTGGTATCGCAGTACCTGACCCTGACGGAAACTATGTACTGTTCAGCGGAAATGAAGTAGGTGCAATGCTCCTCAAATACATTTGTCAGGAAAGAACAGCCCTCGGCACAATGCCAAAGAACCCAGTTGCAGTTAAGACTATCGTAACAACAGACATATGCAAGAAGATAGCAGCAGAGTACAATGTAGAGCTTAGAGAAGTTCTCACAGGCTTCAAGTTTATCGGCGAGCAGATCGGTTTCCTTGAGAAAGAGGGACAGGACGACAGATATATCTTCGGATTTGAAGAGAGCTATGGTTATCTTGCAGGCTCATATGTAAGAGATAAGGACGCAGTAGTAGGCTCAATGCTCATTTGTGAAATGGCAGCATTCTACAGAACAAAGGGCATCTCACTGCTTCAGGCAAGAGAAGATATGTACAAGAAGTACGGCAACTATCTCCACAGCCAGAAGTCATTCCAGTGCGAGGGTGCAAGCGGAATGGAGAGAATGAAGGAGATCATGACTGATCTGAGAGCTAATCCACCTAAGGCTATTGGCGGACTCAAGGTGGTAGACATAGCAGATTATCTTGCATCTGAGGAAACAAACCTTGAAACAGGCGCAAAGACAGTTCTTACACTTCCAAAGTCAGATGTTATCGCATTCAAGCTTGAGCAGGGCGCAAGTGTAATAATCAGACCTTCCGGCACAGAGCCAAAGATCAAGGCATACTACACAACTATCGGCGACACAAGAGCTGATGCAGAGGCACAGGAAGAAAAGCTTATTGAAGATTTCAAGGGCATTCTTGGTTTCTAATAATTACTGTATATAGCGAAAGCAGGCGGTTTATCCGTCTGCTTTTTTGTTTGCCCAACTTACCTTCTGCTTACATACAATTTATTTTACAACACAAACCATGTGTAGGGGAGCAGCGCAATTTCTGCAAGCAGAAATGCGACGTCCCGCTTCTCGTTTGCCTGTCCAATTCTACGTTATCCGCACAACGTTCGGCATATTTTTTCAAAACACTGTACGGCACAACATTTCCGCACACGGCACGTCTACACAAATTCATGAATAATCAAACCTTACCGCTTCGAGCGGGCTGTCGAGGGCGCCAGCCCCTACATCTTGTTCAGACAAATTCGCTGTGCCGCAAAATCGCTACGCTCTTTGCGGATTTTACGTTGTGCTATGGGATAGAAAAAGCGGTGCAGAGTTTTTTTACTCCGACACCGCTTTGATTTTGCTTTTAGTTTGTTTTTCTTCTATTGCTTTTCTGCACCGCTTGGTAGGCTTACGCCTATTGAGGCTCTGCCTCAAGCTCCGCAAGGGACTCTGTCCCTTGACCCTGCAAGCCCTCTAACGCCGGGCTTGTGCCTGCGTTTTATCTCTCGCTACGCTCGGTGTTGACTTTTACTTTATGCTTGTGATTTACTCGATTGGCTATGCCATTCCTCACTCCTCACTCCTCACTTAGTCAGCAGTTTATCCGCGATCGTATCCAGCCAGCCGCCCTCGACTTCTTCTATCTCACCATTATCGCAAGCTTTCGCAAACTTCGGGTCTATAGGCATTTTCGCCACAGCGTCGATACCAAACTTCACTGCCGCTTCGTCCACATGGCTCTCACCATAGATATTATGCTTCTTTCCACAATCAGGACACTCAAAATATGACATATTCTCCACTATCCCAAGCACCGGTACTTTCATCATATCCGCCATATGCACCGCTTTCTCGACTATCATGGAAACCAATTCCTGTGGCGAAGTGACGATAACTATGCCGTCAACCTTAATGGATTGAAAAACTGTCAGTGGCACGTCGCCTGTTCCAGGTGGCATATCTATAAACATCACGTCAACGTCGTTCCACGCCACATCTGTCCAAAACTGCTTCACTGCACCTGCGATAACAGGACCACGCCATACAACAGGGTCAGTTTCATTTTCAAGAAGCAGATTAAGGCTCATTATCTCAATACCGGTCTTGCTCACCGCAGGGATAATGCCATACATATTGGTATTAGCTCTCTCGTGGATATTAAACGCTGTCGGTATAGACGGGCCTGTTATGTCAGCGTCCAGCACAGCGGTCTTAAAACCACGTCTTTGTGCCGTTACTGCAAGCATACTTGTCACCAAAGACTTGCCTACGCCGCCCTTTCCACTCATTACTGCATATACCTTTTTCACAGAGCTCGCAGCATTAAGCTCCTCTTTCAAGCTCTTTTTATCAGAGCATTTTGAAGCACAGTTTTCGCAATCATGTGTGCAGCCTTCGCTCATAGAATCATTCCTTTCAAGGCATTTACGCCTTTATTTACTATGTTAAGTATATCACTTTGACCGTGAAAAGTCAACCAATACTGACTTTTCACCCAAAGCACTGCTGCCGCATAAAATAAAACAGCCCTGCACCTTGTAACAAAATAGATACTTTGGTATAATACCCCGATAATAAGGCAATAATAGGAACAAGCAGGAGCAAAAGCCTGCAAATCACGGCGAAAGCCCATAGAATAGGAGTGTTTACAAGTGACTGTACACAGGGGCGATATATATTATGCAGATCTCAGCCCAGTGGTAGGCTCAGAGCAAGGCGGTATGCGACCGGTGCTGATAGTACAAAATGACATAGGCAATAAGCATTCACCCACAGTGATAGCAGCGGCAATAACGAGCCGCCTTGATAAAGCGAAACTGCCGACACATATAGAAGTTGGCGGTGGCACCTGCGGACTAGCGAAAGATTCCGTGGTATTGTTGGAACAGATCCGTACATTGGACAAGAAAAGGCTAAAGGAGAAAATGGGAACACTTGACGTAAGCTCCATGTCCGCAGTAAATTCGGCATTATCAATAAGCTTTGGATTAAAGCTCTAGTTAAATGAGGAATGAGGAGTGAGGAATGACATAGCCAAACCGAGTAAATCACAAGCACTAAATAAAGAACAAAAGATAAAGCGGTGTCGGAGTGGAAACTCTGCACCGCTTTTCTATTCCCCCAAAAAATCCGTAGGGGCGGTCAAAAACCGCCCTTATAATAGTCACATCAAACCTATCCGAGAATATCAGAGTGCGGCAATAATAATTCCTCACTCCTAACACCCAACTCCTCACTAACCAAGACCCTGTGAAAAGGCAGATTGTAAGCCGCATAATCAGTTATGCCCTTGCCCTGATTAGGATTAGCCTTTGAGTAAACAGCGTCACAACAGAATAATACAACAAGTATCACGCACGCCGCAAACCTTGCCTTGAATGGTATCTTCTTCAAAAGATCATCAAAAAACGGTGCCATGATGTATATTCCTGCACAGCCTGCAAAGCCAAATATCAACGCTCCCTCAAGACATATCCTGCCATTGATGTTGCAGAAATATCCCGTGTAATCCCAATATTTCATGTGCTTGAACGTTTCAAGATACCAGCTCGTTGCGTATTCGACCACCGAGCATAACCCCACAACAAGGAAAAAAGTCGCCACATGGTGGTCTATGAACCGCTTCAGCAGTATGATACCGCACACACCGCCAAAGCCATATATAGGAAGCCACGGGCCAAACATAGTTCCTCGATTGACGAAAACTCCGTCCTCAACGATGTGTATGCCCACTTCCCATATCCAGCCTATAAATGCGAATATGAAAAACAGCAGTATATACGTCATGAGTGTATAGTTTCTGTGATAGTCACGGTGAACTATAGTCTTGTTGGCAAATCGGCTGAAATGCGCCTTTCTGTCTACCGCAAGACCGGGGTATTGCTCAAATTCCCGCAGATCGTCAAGCGTCAGCGTTCTCTCCATTATTCACCGCCCCCATTCTCATCATTTTCAGGCACTTTTATTGTGCATATCGGTATGCTTCTAACAATGTCCGGATTTTCACCCTTTTGTGCAGCTTCCTCAGCCATAAGCTCTTCCAGAAGGTCAAGGTCAAGCAGCTTGTCATTAAGCTCATCATAGCCCTCTATCTTGTTCTTGATAGCCTCACGCCTTAGCTGTAAATACACCTCTGCGTCTATCGCAGTTGTGTATGGGTTAGACCAGAATACTCCCACCGCACCGAACGATATGCTCGAAAGCAGTGTCCAGCCTATCATAGAAAGATCCACCTTGAAAAGCTGCCACTTGTATCCCCTAGTCATGGCGATAGAAAGCTTTATTGCCTTTCTCGTCTTGATGTTAGGGTTTTCCGCACATATGAACGGCACCATTGAATAGGCATAATGTTTTATAGGATATCCAACGATAGTAAACGCCCATAAGGTCTGATATATGCTGGTTACAAACATAGTCCTTGCAGGGTGAAGCGTTCTCTCGCGGAAAAGAAAGCCTAGTCTGCCTATCTTCGTTTTCTTATATGTGTGATTTTCAAGGAAAAATCTTCTCTCACATACCCAAAGCACATTCACTATGAATATGGTGAACATCAACTGGAAAATAAAATACACGAATGAAACTATAGTATCCCATGTGGATTTTTTTCCTAAAACATTCATTATCGCCGTAAGCAATGAAAACTGATAGGAATTAGAGCTTGTTGCACTGTCAAAATAAACCGAAGCAGAGGCTGTAAAATTATTGAGCCTGTCATTAAGATAGGTCTGTGCCTTTTCCTTTGCATTTCGGCTAAAAGAAAAAGCGTCTGCCAGTGCTTCCAGATTAGAAGTGTCGTTTGATGAACCAAAGAACGTGACTTCCTTTGAATTTAGTCCGTCAACTCCGTATTTTTTATAAGCGTCCAACCACTTTTTTACAGCGTCAGGATTATCTATCTGCCACTTGTCACTGACCTGCTCTGCCGTAAGACCATTTTTGACCATATCCTCAATGATCTCTTCCTTATCTTCGGCGTCATATTTAAGATCAGCAACGTGAGAATTATCATAGCTTGACACATTCTGCGTGGTCGAGCCATATTCTCCTGCAATAAATACCATTATAAAGCACACTGCTATGCAGGCGATATAATTTCGCTTCACCCTGCTTTTAGCCGACTGCTTTATTTTTTTTCGGTCAAGCTTTATGACCACCGGCATATCTTCACTTTTCTTCATCTAAAACTATGCCCCTGACGGGACATATCCTCCCTTCACACATACCACTTAACAAAACACTACATAATCAACAATAAATCGACTATTTAATTATATCTTTTTTTTGTGAATATGTCAACGTTTTTGAGATCAAAACAAGTTTATTTTAAGATAGTTTTAAGTTTACGTTTAAAACGCCAAACTTTTTTTGCATATTTTCATCTGCAATGTAGAAAATAACATCAAATGACGATATTCATCAATAGGAGTGATAAAATGAAAGCCACTAAGCTTATGAAAACCTCACCCTCTGTCATCTCTTTCGCAGCCATAGGCGGCAAGAAAGAAAACGAAGGACCTTTGGGCGACTATTTTGACAAAATAAATGACGATCCCTATTTATCCACAGATAGCTTTGAAAAGGGCGAAAGTCAGCTTCAAAAGCAGGCAGTGCTTCATGCCTTGAATAAAGCCGCCCTCTCCCCCGAGGATATAGACGTGCTTTTCGGCGGTGACCTGCTAAATCAGTGTGTCGGCACTACCTATGGCGTAAGAGCCTTTGAAATGCCCTTCCTCGGCATTTACGGAGCCTGCTCCACCATGGCGGAGGGACTTCTCCTCGCCTCTCTTTTCGTTGACAACGACCTCGCAAAAAAAGCAATGGCGGTCACATCTTCCCACTTCTGCACCGCTGAAAGACAGTACCGCTTTCCCCTCAACTACGGTGGACAGCGCACTCCCACATCTCAGTGGACAGCCACAGCCTCAGGCTCATTGGTGGTTGCCCCCTCGGACAAGCCCCCCTACATCAGGGGCTGTACTATCGGAAAAATAGTTGACTTGGGCGTGAGCGATGCCAACAACATGGGTGCAGCCATGGCTCCAGCAGCCTTTTCCACCATAAGCACATTTTTCGCCGACACAGGCATGGCCCCCTCCGACTTCGATTATATTGTCACAGGCGACCTTGGCAAAGTTGGAAGCCGTATTCTCTGTGAGCTTTTCGAGCGTGAAAATATAAATATCCGTGACAATCATAAAGACTGCGGCATGATGCTCTATGACTTTGACGAGCAGGATATCCACGCAGGTGGAAGCGGCTGCGGGTGTGCAGGAAGCGTTCTGTGCGGCTATTTTCTCCCGAAGCTCCGTGCAGGAGAAATAAAAAATATCCTCTTTGCTGCCACGGGTGCGCTAATGTCACCAACAGTAAATCAGCAAGGGGAATCTATCCCCTCTATATCACATCTCGTGTGGCTGTCAGGGGAAAAAGATATGAAAGGAGCAAACTAATGGACTATCTATGGGCTTTTCTTATAGGAGGTCTTTTTTGTGCCATAGGACAGGTGCTTATGGACTTCACAAAACTGACCCCAGCACGAATACTGGTGGCATACGTCACAGGTGGCGTGCTTCTGGGTGCGCTGGGACTTTATAAGCCACTTATAGACCTCGCAGGCTGTGGCGCAACTGTCCCTCTCACGGGCTTCGGCTATCTTCTCTATAACGGTGTCCGTGAACAGATAGATAAAATAGGCTTCCTAGGCATTTTCACAGGGGGACTTACCGCCTCCGCCGCAGGCATAACTGCAGCCATGACATTCGCCTTTATCTTTTCGCTTTTCTTTAAAAGCTCAGCAAAAGAATAGTTTTATCTTGACAAACCCCAAACCCAGTGGTATTATAAAGATATGTAAATTGGGGGTGCAGAATAATGTACAAACAGATATATCCCGTCATAGGCGACGAAAAAAACCTGCCCTTTTATGTGGTAGGTCTGGGACTTGAAAGCTGGCAGTTTCCAATAAAACGTGCAGATGGCTACGAGTACCCACAAATATTTTTGTCACGCTCAGGGGAGGGCGAGGTCATAATAAACGGAGAAACCACAAAAATACCGCCCGATACTGTTTTCTATATTCCCCCATTCTGTCCACATGAGTATCATGCGCTAAGCGATGCGTGGTATCTGGATTGGATAGCCTTTTCCGGCTCACAGGTCATTCCCCTCTTGGAGCAGTGGAAGCTTAATAAGTTCACCGCCATTCAAGGGGTAGATATGGACAGATTACGCCGTATCATAACACGCATCTACTATACTCTGAAAAGTGATAAGCTTTATGGCAATCATTACGCTTCAGCACAGCTTTACGACTTTCTTATAGAATATCGTAAAATAGCTGATAACAGGCTCTCGTCATTTTATACCGCACAATCTGTTGCCTTGGCAGACGTATTGCAATATATTGAAGAGCATTATCCGGAGCAAATAAAGCTTAACGAGCTTGCAAAAATCGCAGGAGTATCCGAGCAGCACTTATGCAGACTTTTTAAGAAAAATTTTCAGCTCAGACCTATGGAGTATCTTGCGCAAGTAAGGGTACAGCACGCAAAGGATCTGCTTGTGTATTCCAACAAGACCATAGGCGAGATATCAGATGAAACGGGCTTTCAGGACGGATCTTATTTCTCCGTGGTATTCAAACGGTATGAAAATATGACTCCGGGAGAGTATCGGAGAATAAAGGTGTAGGCTAAGTGAGGAGTGAGGAATGGCATAGCCAAACCTAGCAAAGAGCCACTACCAAGTAGAAGAAACACAAACTAAAGCAAATAACAAAGCGGTGTCGGAGTAAAAAACTCTGCACCGCTTTTACTATCTCATTTTACAACTCCACCCCGCAAAGAGCGAAGCGATTTTGCGGCGGTAGAATTTGCGAACAAAAAAAGAGCGGTCAAAACCGCCCTTTTAAAATCATATAAAACCTATCCGAGAATATCAGAGTAAAAGCAAGAATAATTCCTCACTCCTAACTCCTCACTACTTAGTCAGCAGCTTCTTTATTCTCTCCATAGCCTCAACAGTTCTGTCCTTATCACCAAAAGCAGTAAGTCTGAACCAGCCCTCGCCGTTCTTGCCAAAACCTGCGCCTGGTGTGCCAACAACATTTGCATTCTCAAGAAGATAATCAAAGAACTCCCATGAACCCATGTTGTTAGGGCATTTCAGCCAAATGTATGGTGAGTTCTTGCCGCCTGTGTACTTGATACCAAGCTCGTCAAGTGTGGAAGCCATTACCTTTGCGTTGTTCTGATAGTATTCAATGTTTGCTCTTGTCTGTTTCTGACCCTCCTCAGTGAATACAGCCGCAGCAGCACACTGAACAGGATATGATACACCATTGAACTTTGAGCCTTCACGTCTGCCCCAAAGCTGAGCGATAGATACTTCACTGCCGTCAGATGCCTTAACAACAAGCTCATGTGGGATAACTGTATATCCGCATCTCATTCCTGTGAAGCCTGCTGTCTTTGAAAGTGAGCACATCTCGATAGCACATTCCTTTGCACCCTCAACAGCAAAAATACTTCTTGGTACGTCCTTTTCTGTAATGAATGCCTCGTATGCAGAATCGTAAATGATGATAGCGTTGTTCTTCTTTGCATAGTCTATCCAAACTTTAAGCTGCTCCTTAGTGTAAACAGAACCTGTCGGATTGTTAGGTGAGCAAAGATAAATAATGTCGCACTTTACGTTCTCGTCAGGCATAGCCGCAAAGTTGTTCTCCTCGTTTGAATCAGCATAAATTACCTTTCTGCCGTTCATAAGGTTCGTGTCAACATAAACAGGATATGCAGGGTCTGTGATAAGCACTACATTGTCGTCACCGAAAATGTCAACAATGTTACCGCAGTCAGACTTTGCACCGTCGTTTATCCTGATGTCGTCAGCAGGAATGTCAACGCCGAAACTCTTGTAGTAGCCTGCAACAGCCTCTTTAAGGAAGTCATATCCTGCACCGCTGTCCTCATAGCCCTTGAATGTTTCCTTGACGCCCATTTCGTCAGCGCCCTTTTTCATTGCCTCAACAACGCACTTTGCGATAGGCTGAGTAACGTCGCCGATACCCATTCTGATGATGTCAGCCTCAGGGTGTGCCTCAGTGAAGGCCTTTACCTTCTTGGCAATGTTTATAAAAAGATAATTCTTTTCCAGCTTGAGAAAATTTTCGTTTATACTTGGCATAATTCCAACTCCTTTTCATTTTTGCGACCCGAAGTTTCACGGGTCAAACTTATAAAACGCACACAGCCGCAAAGCACATTCAAAACGCTCTGCGGCTGCCGCTTTTTTAACGCAGTGTCCGCTGCGAAATTTACATTACGATGTGACCTGAGAATACTGTTACAGCGTCGCCTGTAAGATATACAGCCTCGTCTGTGTATCTTATCTTAAGAGTGCCTCCCTTAAGTATAACAGATATTTCCTCGTCCTTTTTGCAGAATCCGTTAAGAACAGCCGCAACTGCTGCCGCACAAGCACCGGTGCCGCAAGCCCAAGTCTCGCCGGAGCCTCTCTCCCATACTCTCATCTTGAGTGTGTGGTCATCGATCACCTTGATGAACTCAGCGTTCACTCTCTCAGGGAATATCTTGTCATGCTCGAACTCAGGACCTACCTTGTCAATGTCAAGGCTGTCAACATTGTTCATGAATACAACGGCGTGTGGGTTGCCCATTGAAACGCAGGTGATGTTGTAGTCATTTCCTGCAATGTTCACCTTTCTGTCAACTACCCTGCCGTTCTCGTCAGGCTCAAGTTCAACAGGAACAAGGTGAGGAGCAAGAATAGCCTTGCCCATGTTTACAGTAGCACCGCTTACCTCACCGTAGTGACGGATAAGTGAAACTGTCATGATACCCGAAAGTGTTTCGATAGTCATTTCGTCCTTGTCAACAATGCCGTTATCTCTCATGAACTTAGCAACGCATCTGATACCGTTTCCGCACATCTTGCCCTCAGAACCGTCAAGATTGAACATTCTCATCTTAGCGTCTGCGACCTTTGAACGGCAGATAAGGATAACACCGTCACCGCCGATACCGAAGTGTCTGTCAGACAGATTGAGTGCCAGACCCTCAGGATTGTCTATTCTCTGATCAAAGCAGTTGAAGTAGATGTAGTCATTGCCGCAGCCCTGCATCTTTGTGAACTCAAATGTCTGCTTTTCAGTTCTCATGTTGTTGATATCAACTATCTCAGTAGTTGACTCAGTGTATTTACTTCTGATAGATGCCGCAATAGCGTTTGCAGTGTCGATAGAAGTCAGACAAGGAATGTTCCACTCAACTGTCTTTCTTCTTATCTTAACAGAATCTCTTGTAGGTATTCTGCCCTTTGAAGAAGTGGAGATAACATAAGCTATCTTACCGCTCTCGATAAGTGTAAGAGTGTTGTTGTCCTCGTTCTCGTGTATCTTAGCCACTACCTCAGCGTCAATGCCGTGCTCGTGAAGCACCTTAGCAGTGCCGTTCGTAGCGTATATCTTAAATCCAAGGTCAGCGAACATCTTAGCTGTCTGTGGTATCTCGCCCTTGTCAGAATCTCTGACAGTGATGAATACTCCGCCTTTCTTGCCAAGCTTGTAGCCAGCAGCAGTAAGGCCCTTATACAGTGACTCTTCAAGAGAATTAGAAACTGCAAGCACCTCACCTGTTGACTTCATCTCAGGTCCAAGGTGGTTGTCAACACCGATAAGCTTCTCGAATGAGAATACAGGAACTTTAACGGCAACATATGGTGAATTTCTGTAAAGACCAGTGCCGTAGCCCATGTCTTTCAGCTTTTCGCCCAGCATACACTTAGTTGCAAGGTCTACCATAGGAACGCCCGTTACCTTAGAGATATAAGGGATAGTTCTTGAAGAACGTGGGTTTACCTCGATAACATATATCTCGTCATGGTAAGCGATATACTGAATGTTTACAAGACCCTTTGTGTTAAGTGCGATAGCAAGCTTCTTTGAACACTCGATAATTCTGTTTATCAGGCTGTCAGAAACGTTCCATGCAGGATAAACCGCAATAGAGTCGCCTGAGTGGATACCTGTTCTCTCGATATGCTCCATGATACCAGGGATAAGGATATCCTCGCCGTCACAGATAGCGTCTATCTCAAGCTCAGTACCCATAAGATACTTGTCTATAAGTACAGGGTTCTCGATTCCCTGGTCGAGAATGATAGCCATGTATTCCTTGATATCGTCATCGTTGAATGCGATTATCATGTTCTGTCCGCCGAGAACGTAAGAAGGTCTCATAAGAACAGGATAATGTATCTTATTTGCGACTTCAAGAGCCTCGTCACAAGTCATGACCGTAAAGCCCTGAGGTCTCTTTATTTTAAGCTGTTCAAGCAGTTCGTCAAATCTCTCTCTGTCCTCAGCAGCGTCGATAGCGTCAGGAGGAGTACCAAGAATGTTTACACCATGCTCAGCCATATGCTTTGTAAGCTTGATAGCAGTCTGTCCGCCGAATGCCACAACAACGCCAACAGGCTTCTCAACTCTGATGATGTTCATAACGTCCTCGTCAGTAAGAGGCTCGAAATAAAGTCTGTCAGCAGTATCAAAGTCAGTTGAAACTGTCTCAGGGTTGTTGTTTACGATAACAACGTCATAGCCCTTTTCTTTCAAAGCCCATACGCAGTGAACTGACGCATAGTCGAACTCGATACCCTGACCTATTCTGATAGGACCTGAACCGAATACTATAACAGTCTTTCTGTCATGACCCCTGTTTGCAATGAACTCGCTTGCCTCGTCCTCGTTGTCATATGTTGAGTAGAAGTAAGGCGTCATAGCCGCAAACTCAGCCGCACAGGTATCAACCATTTTAAATACAGCATGAACAGGCTTTTCTATCTTCTTGCCTGTTATCTTCTCGATGACCTTATCAGTATAGCCTATCTTCTTAGCCTCAAGATAAGTTTCCTCGTTGAAGTTATTTTTGAGCGTCTTTTCCATGTCAATAAGCTTGCAAAGCTTGTAGAGGAACCACTCGTCTATCTTAGTGATGCTGTGTATCTCATCAACAGAAACTCCACGTCTGAGAGCCTCGTATACAACGAAAAGTCTTTCGTCTGTGCAGTCAGAAAGTCTGTCATGGATAGTCTTGTCATCAAGGTCAAGCATCTTAGGTGAGATAAGGCAGTCATGACCTATCTCAGCACCTCTTACAGCCTTCATTATAGCCTGCTCAAAAGTTGAGCCTATAGCCATAACTTCACCTGTAGCCTTCATCTGTGTACCAAGCTCACGCTTAGCATAAACGAACTTGTCGAAAGGCCACTTAGGGAGCTTAACAACAACATAGTCAAGGGCAGGCTCAAAGCAAGCATAAGTCTTGCCTGTTACAGCATTCTTTATCTCGTCAAGAGTATATCCGATAGCTATCTGAGCTGCGACCTTAGCGATAGGATAACCTGTCGCCTTAGAAGCAAGTGCGGAAGAACGTGAAACTCTAGGGTTTACCTCGATAACAGCATACTCGAAGCTGTCAGGGTTAAGAGCGAACTGACAGTTACAGCCACCCTCTACTTTAAGAGTATCGATTATCTTCAAAGCCGCAGAACGGAGCATCTGATATTCCTTATCAGCCAGCGTAACAGCAGGAGCGATAACGATAGAGTCGCCTGTGTGAACACCAACAGGGTCAAAGTTCTCCATTGAGCAAACCGTGATAACGTTGCCCTTAGCGTCTCTCATTACCTCGAACTCTATCTCTTTCCAGCCTGCGATACATTTCTCAACAAGCACCTGAGTGATAGGTGAAAGATAAAGACCGTTTCTTGTGATCTCCTTGAGCTCTTCCTCGTCATTAACGATTCCTCCGCCTGTACCGCCAAGGGTAAAAGCTGGTCTGATGATAAGAGGATAACCGATACCGGGCTGATTAGCGAAGTCTACAGCGTCCTCAACAGTATTAACGACCTTAGAAGGGATACATGGCTGACCGATAGACTCCATAGTGTCCTTGAACATCTGTCTGTCCTCAGCCTTGTCGATAGTTTCAGGGTTAGCACCAAGAAGCTTAACATTATACTTGTCAAGGAATCCCTCCTTAGCAAGCTGCATAGAAAGCGTAAGACCCGTCTGACCGCCAAGGGTAGAAAGCAGGCTGTCAGGGCGTTCTTTTTTGATAACTCTCTTAACAGTTTCAAGAGTAAGCGGCTCAATGTATATCTTGTCAGCCATAGCATTGTCCGTCATGATAGTAGCAGGGTTAGAGTTTATAAGAATAACCTCCAGACCCTCCTGCTTGAGCGCACGGCAAGCCTGTGTACCTGCATAGTCAAACTCAGCAGCCTGACCTATAACGATAGGACCCGAGCCGATAACGAGAACTCGCTTTATATCTTTATTTAAAGGCACTTAAATTCAATCCTTTCTGAAAAGTTTAGGGAAACGCTGAAAGTGAGGAGTGAGGAGTGAGGAGTTATCCCTTCTCACACTCTCGAAAACCGCACCCAGCAACCCTCTGTGTTAAAGCTTAACGACCTCAGTAAAACATAATGTAGGGGCGAACAGCGTTCGCCCGTTCACTATCACGACCGCCCCATATAAAAGCCGCTCGAATAATGAACACTACAATAGTCATATCAAACACATTCCGTCAGCCACGGGCGAACACTGTTCGCCCCTACTGTTGCAGAAACTGAGATCAATAATTTCTATACTTCAAAAAATCAGAGCTTATTTCTTGTTAGTGTCAATGAGCTCAATAAACTCATCAAACAAGAAGTCAGTATCATGCGGACCACCACAAGCCTCCGGGTGGAACTGTACAGAAAATGCAGGCTCGTTGAGATATCTGATACCCTCACAAGTGCCGTCATTGGCATTTACATAAAGCACCTTTGCTTCACCCTCAGGGAGCGAATCGTTCTCTACTGCATATCCATGGTTCTGTGATGTTATGTAAACTCTGCCTGTTTCAGTGTTCTCAGCAGGCTGGTTCGCACCTCTGTGACCATACTTCAGCTTGTGTGTCATCGCACCATGTGCAAGCGCCAAAAGCTGATGACCCAAACAAATTCCAAAAGTAGGTATCTTCATCTCAGAAAGCTTTTTAAGCTCCTCGATTATCTCCACATTCTCCGCAGGATCTCCAGGTCCGTTTGAAAGCATTATGCCGTCAGGTGCAAGCTCCTTTATCCTCTCTGCCTTAGTATATGCAGGAACAACAGTTACCTCGCAGCCTCTCTTAACAAGCTCTCTTCCAATGTTGTGCTTTGCACCGAAATCGTAAAGCACTACCTTCCTCTTGACCTCTCCCTCAGGCTCGAATGTCTTTTCCTCCGAGCAGGTCGTGTTCTTTACAGCCTCAACTATCGTGTAGTTCTTAAGATCTGTCAGTCCGAAGCTTGAACCCTCAGGAACGATCTTTCCGTTCATAACACCCGACTCACGAACTATTTTTGTGAGCTGACGAGTGTCGATACCGTAAAGACCTACGATGTTATGCTGCTTTAAAAAAGTGTCAAGATCACCCTCACAACGGAAGTTGCTAGGCTCTTGACACCAATCTCTAACAATATAAGCTTTAACATGAGGACATTCACTTTCAAAATCCTCAGGAATAACGCCATAGTTACCAATTAACGGAAATGTCTGAACAACTATCTGTCCGTAGTAACTAGGGTCAGTAAGTGTTTCGAGATAGCCTGTCATAGCCGTAGTAAAAACAATTTCGCCAATAGCTTCGCCAGCTGCGCCGAAACTTTTACCCTCGAAAATAGTACCGTTCTCCAAAATCAGATACGCCTTCTGCACTATAAGCTCCTCCTTTTTCACGCAAATTTTTACGATTACTATTATAACACAACCGCCTGCCTTTGTAAAGGCTTTTAACACTTTTTTTAGTTTTTATTTTTCAGTGTAAAATAAAAAACGAGCAGACTGAAGTCCACTCGTAAAAACCTTATTCCGCAGCTGCAGATACAGCCCCGCTTTTCTGTTCATGTTCTCTGAAAATAAGTCCGAAGACGAATCTAACTATCGGACCTGCAAAGAAAAGCTGCCAGCAAAGAGCCATGGGAAAGTTCATAGCCGTTGTTTCTAACCATACCGCAATAACTTCCCTGCCTGCGTCCTTAAAAAGCAGCGTAGCCGCAAGGCTCATGAGTGGGCACATAAAAATAACAGAGATAACAGATATGGCAAGCACAAGATGAAAAGGATTATCCTTTCTCACATCAACAATGCTGAAAGCCTTTTTCTTTGCTATCTTTCCCACAGCAAAAAAGTCAAGGACAAAAGCTATCGGAGCCATTATGACAAGCTCATGAAAAGCCTTGAGAAATACGGCATTTGACATTCCGCCCATGTTGAGTGCAATGTTGTAGCATATCATGGCGTATACCATCACAAACACCATCAGCACCGTAAAAACTATCTCCTGAAACAAATTCTTTGGCATAAAAAAATCCTCCTTATGATATCAAACCTACAGCCCTTTCGCAGACGCTGTGTTGTTCGTTATCATTCAGAGAATGTGCGTTTCCAATATAAACCTGTCTTAACAATATTCTATTGCTGTATTCCTTACTATTTATTTTACCATATTTTAAGCCTGCCGTCAATTATCCAAATATGCAGAATATTTTCAAAAACTTGTCGAGAAAAATATATACTTTTACACAAAAAAACGAGCAGACCGAAGTCCACTCGTCTAAAATACTATTTTCTCTTTTTCAACGCCGCTTTAAGCCCTCTCATGATAACATCTCTCGCCTTAACAGCGTCCTCCTTGTCAAGAGGCGGTGTGTCACCAAGAGGATAATCTATACCGAGCTGCTCATACTTTACCTTGCCCATGGTGTGATAAGGCAGAACGTCAAGCGCTTTCAAAGTCTTGAGCTGAGAAATAAATTCACCCAGCCTGAAAAGATATTCTTCCTTGTCCGTAATACCCGGCACAACAACATGACGTATCCATATAGGCACACCATGCTCCGACAAAAACTTTGCAAACGCAAGAATGTTGTCATTGTAATGCCCCGTAAGCTTCTTGTGTTCCTCACGGTCAATATGCTTGATATCCAGCATAACAAGGTCAGTGCATTTGCAAAGCCTTTCAAACTTTTCCGTGCTGTCAGGCGTAAAAGTGATGCCCGAGCTGTCAAGACAAGTGTGTATCCCCTTTTCCTTAGCCTTTTCAAAAAGCTCCGTCACAAAGTCTATCTGCACCAAAGGCTCGCCGCCCGTGCAGGTAATGCCGCCGTTTTTCATGAACTCTTTTACCGAGTCATATTCCGCCAGCAGACTTTCAACCGTCCTCTTTGTACCAGTGCCTATCTTCCAAGTATCAGGATTGTGGCAGTAAAGACATCTCATAGGACAGCCCTGAAAGAAAATAACAAACCTTATCCCCGGTCCATCCACCGTACCAAAGCTTTCCGTAGAATGTATAAATCCCTCCATGGGATATCCCTCCTTTTTTATTTCGCATGAACGCACGCCCGTTCAGCCTGCACAAACCATTCTGTATTGGTTGACACCCTCGACGTCCCGTTTCTGCTCGCACACAAATTTATATCACCGCACACCTATCCGCAAAAAGCAACAAACGAGCGGCAGCTCTCATCCACATAAAACAAGATGTTCAATGTAAGACGACGCCGACCGCCCGTGTGCATATTATCCGCAAAGAAACTCATTCTATGCGGCAAAGCTCAAATTAAAGACTCTTGTGGAACGTTCTTGAAATAACGTCGTCCTGCTGCTCCTTAGTAAGCTTTACGAAGTTTACAGCGTAGCCTGAAACTCTGATAGTGAGCTGTGGATACTTCTCAGGGTGAGCCTGAGCGTCCAGAAGAGTTTCTCTGTTAAGTACATTTACATTAAGGTGATGACCGCCTTTTTCAGCATATCCGTCAAGAAGTCCGATAAGGTTGTCTACCTGTGCCTCTGTTGGTTCAAAGTTTGCCATAGTATTACATTCCTTTCTTAGTATTTATGGAAAACAAGCGGAGAACGAACCTCCGCCGTTTTCTAAAATAGGGAGTTAATCTTCATCTCTGTCAACAGCGTCTTCTTCTGTAGGCTGACAGCAAGCCGTCTTGCCGTCACCGCCACAATCGGAAGTGCTGTAAGTTTTAACGTTCAGACCTTCTTCAGTTTCGTCAATGTCTATCGTAAGATGACCCTGACCGCCCATCATAAGTCTGTCAATGACGTCAACAAGCTCGTTTACCTGAGCCTCGTCCTCGTCCTTTTTAACATTAAACCCCATCTTCGTTAAGCTCCTTAGCTATGCTTTCGATATCAAGGTCGCCCATGAATACCTTGTCGTCCTTGCCAAGAGCGTCAGGAATGATAGAGAATGTGTTTGAGATACCGTCCTGAGCGTGTCTGAACGGCAGCTTAGCAACTGAAGAAAGTGATGCAGATGCGCCGTGAGTATCTCTGCCGTGCATTGGGTTAGCACCAGGAGCAAGAGGCACACCGATCTTTCTTCCGTCAGGTGTAGAACCGGTCTTCTTACCATAAACAACGTTAGATGTGATAGTAAGGATAGACATTGTAGGAACACCATCTCTGTATGTGTGGTGCTTTCTGATCTTGTCCATAAATGTTCTAACGAGGTCAACTGCGATCTTGTCAACTCTCTCGTCGTTGTTGCCATACTTAGGGAAATCGCCCTCAACTTCGTAATCTGTAACGATTCCGTCCTCATCTCTGATGCACTTTACCTTAGCGTACTTGATAGCAGAAAGTGAGTCAGCAACAACTGACAGACCTGCGATACCTGTAGCGAAGTATCTCTTAACATCTCTGTCATGAAGAGCCATCTGAACTCTCTCATAAGAATACTTATCGTGCATATAGTGGATAACGTTCAGTGTATTTACATACAGACCAGCCAGCCACTCCATCATGTCGTCATACTTAGCCATTACATCATCATAATCGAGGTAATCGCCTGTAACAGGACGATACTTAGGACCAACCTGTATCTTAAGTCTTTCGTCAACACCGCCGTTGATAGCATAAAGCAAGCACTTAGCAAGGTTAGCTCTTGCACCGAAGAACTGCATTTCCTTACCGATCCTCATTGAAGATACACAGCAAGCGATAGCGTAGTCATCGCCGTGTGTAACTCTCATAAGGTCGTCGTTCTCGTACTGGATAGCAGAAGTCTTGATAGAAGTCTTAGCACAGAACTTCTTGAAGTTTGAAGGAAGCTTTGTGCTCCACAGAACTGTCATGTTTGGCTCTGGTGCAGGACCAAGGTTCTCAAGTGTGTGGAGATATCTGAATGAAGTCTTTGTTACCATTGGAACGCCATCGATAGAAACACCGCCGATAGACTCTGTTACCCAAGTTGGGTCGCCTGAGAACAGTGAGTTGTACTCAGGTGTTCTAGCGAACTTAACAAGTCTGAGCTTCATGATGAAGTGGTCAACAAGCTCCTGAGCCTCCTGCTCTGTGAGGATACCTCTGTCCATATCTCTCTTGATGTAGATATCAATAAATGTAGAAGTTCTGCCAAGTGACATTGCAGCACCGTTCTGCTCCTTAACAGCAGCAAGGTAGCCGAAGTACAGCCACTGGATAGCTTCCTTAGCGTTCTTAGCAGGGCGTGAGATATCGTAGCCGTAGATCTCGCCAAGCTTCTTGAGTTCGCCAAGGGCTCTGATCTGCTCAGAAAGCTCTTCTCTGAGTCTGATGTTCTTAGAAGTCATTCTTACCAGTGAAGTAGCAAGCTGATCCTTCTTGTCCTCAACAAGATAGTCTATACCGTAAAGAGCAACTCTTCTGTAGTCGCCTATGATCCTTCCTCTGCCGTAAGCGTCCGGAAGACCTGTGATGATAGCAGCGTGTCTGGCAAGCTTCATCTCAGGTGTGTAAGCGTCAAAAACGCCCTGATTGTGAGTTTTTCTATATTCAGTAAAGATCTTTACAACTTCAGGATCAACTGTGTAGCCGTTCTGCTCGCAAGCATTCATAGCCATTCTGATACCGCCGAAAGGCTGAAGAGAACGCTTGAAAGGCTTGTCAGTCTGGAAACCAACGATCTTCTCAAGATCCTTGTTAAGGTAACCAGGGCCGTGTGAGGTGATAGTAGAAACGATCTTAGTGTCCATATCGAGAACACCGCCGGCTTCTCTCTCCTTCTTTGAAAGCTCCATTACCTGTTCCCAGAGCTTAGTAGTTGCTTCTGTAGGGCCTGTAAGGAAGTTGTCGTCACCGTCATATGGTGTGAAGTTCTTCTGGATAAAATCACGAAGATTGATAGAAGTGTTTGACCATCTGCCTGGCTTAAAGCCTTCCCATTCGTCATAAAACTGTCTTTCCATTTTATACTCTCCTGACATAAGATTTCGGGCAGCACATATTACCTCAATATTCAGTATTGCATACCTATTAATAATACTACCGCTCGTATGTTAAAATAATAACATACTTCAAAATCAAAGTCAAGTCACATTCAGAAATATTACTCTTACGCCATACTTCTTTCATATGTTAGAATCGGTTACCCAATTCACGGAAAATTATTTGAATAAAAAAAGTGATCGCCTACAAAAAGCTCAAACATTTTTTGCAACAAAAGCGGTGCAGAGCATTCCGCTCCGACACCGCTTTGTAATTGATTTTTTTGCAATTCTTCTATTGCTTTTCTGCACCGCTTAGTAGGCTTGCACCTATTAAGGCTCTCTCCGCAGACCTTTTGCTCGCTTCACTCGTGTGTGCTTTTACTTTGTGTTGGTGATTTGCTCGGTATGGTGCTGCCATTCCTCACTCCTCACTCCTCACTTAAAAACTACGCTCTCTCGACTTTGAGCAGATTTGTCGTTCCGCTCATTCCAAGCGGTACTCCTGCTGTAATAACGACAAGGTCGCCCTTCTTCAGATAGCCAAGCTCCACAGAACGCTCCAGAGCGTGTCTGATGAGTTCGTCAGTGTTTGTTTTCTCTTCGATAACGCCTGCTCTGATACCCCATGAAAGGCTGAGCTGATGATATGTTGTATCGTCAGTTGTAAGTGCGATTATAGGACAGTTCGGACGGAATTTTGAAAGCGTTCTTGCTGTTGTTCCGCCCTTTGTTACTGTCAGGATCGCTACAGCATTAAGGTCATGAGCAGTTGTAACAGTAGCGTGTGAGATAGCGTCAGTGATAGATGAATTTCTCTCGTCTGCTCTTTTCTTGAAACGTGAGATATAGTCGATATCCTTTTCGGTCGTTTCTGCGATAAGGCTCATGGTCTTGACAGCCTCAACAGGATATTTACCCGCGGCAGTTTCCCCTGAAAGCATTATAGCAGACGAGCCGTCATAAATAGCGTTTGCAACGTCGGTTATCTCGGCTCTTGTAGGACGTGCGTTTGTTATCATAGACTCCAGCATCTGAGTTGCTGTGATAACGTTTTTGCCTGCGTTGTAGGCTTTTCTGATAAGCTCTTTCTGGATAGCAGGTATCTGCTCGAAAGGTATCTCAACGCCCATATCACCTCTTGCTACCATTATTCCGTCAGCAGCGTCAAGGATCTCGTCAATATTGGCAACACCCTGAGCGTTTTCTATCTTAGCGATAATTCTAGGATTGAACCAGCCAAGGCTCTGGGTAAATTTTCTAAGATAAATAACGTCAGCGCCTGTTCTTACGAATGAAGCTGCGATATAGTCAAACCCCATTTTTGCGCCAAATTCAAGGTCAGACATATCAGCGTCAGAAATGTAAGGCATAGAAAGGTTTACGTCAGGTACGTTGATACCCTTGTGGTCGGAAACAACTCCGCCGTGGATAACTTCGCAGACGATATCGGTGCTGTCAACTCTGGTAGCTTTCAGCTCGATATTTCCGTCATTGATGAGTATTCTCGTGCCTACAGAAACGTCCTTTGGAAGCTGTGGGAATGTGATAGAGCAGATAGTTTCGTCACCCTCCACTTCTCTTGTGGTAAGTGTGAATGTATCGCCGTCCTTGATAGTAACAGGCTTGTGATCCTTAAAGTTTTTAAGTCTTACCTCAGGTCCTTTTGTATCAAGAAGAGTTGCAATATTAACGCCAAGTTCTTCCCTTAGCTTGCATACAGTTTCAAAACGAGCCTTATGAACGCTGTGGTCAGAGTGTGAGAAATTGAATCTCGCAACATCCATGCCATTTTTCATAAGCTCACGCATAATGTTTTCGTCATCTGTGGAAGGTCCGATAGTGCATACGATCTTAGTCTTTTTCATTTTTACTCTCCTAACATACATTACTATTTCAACGCATTAGCGTTTTAATCCAAAAAACAAAGCTTTTTCATTTATTATAACCGATTTTAACTTAATCGTCAATAGCGCAATGTATAATTTGTGTAAAATCGAAAGACAAAATCATACATTTGTTTTAAAACAAAAAACGGACGGTCTAAATAACCGCCCGTTCAACATCTTATCTTCCGAAGCAATCCTCGCAAAGCTCACGAAGATCCTTTGCCGCCTTTTCAATATCAGGCTGAGATACCACCGCAGAAACTACCGCAGCGCCGTCAATACCCATACCCTTAAAATTCGGCACAGTTTTTTGATTAACTCCGCCTATTATTACGATAGGGATATCCACAGCGGCTCTTATTTCTACAAGTTGTTCCTTTGTGACAGCTCTTGCGTCTGTCTTTGTGTTGGTGGCATACATTGCACCAACGCCAAGGTAATCTGCACCGTCTGCTTGTGCTTTTTTAGCTTCTTCAAGAGTTGCCGCAGAAATACCTATTATCTTGTCCTCACCGAGGATTTTTCTTGCAACTGCACATGGCATATCGCTCTGTCCCAGATGAACGCCCGCACAATCAACAGCCTGTGCGATATCAAGTCTGTCGTTGATGATAAGCGGCACATTGTATTTGTCCGTTATCTTTTTTACTCTGACTGCAAGCTCATAGAACTCTCTTGAAGTGCAGTCCTTTTCTCTTAGCTGGATAACTGTACAGCCGCCTTTTACGCCCTCCTCTACCGACTGCTCGATAGTTTCGCAGGACATAAGCCCACGGTCAGTGCAGAGATAAAGCGTGTAGTCAATTTTCGATTTGTCCATTTTTTTACCCTCTTATCTTTTATCATAGAATAACTTCCATACCTGTCTTGTATGGCTTCAACCCTGCTTTTTCGTAAAATTTTCTTGCCGATGGATTACACTCCCACACGTTGAGAGTAACATTATAACAGCCCTGTTCCTTAGCGAATTTCTTCACCGCCTCGTAAAGTACCGAGCCGATATGCTGACCTCTGCAATTTTCATCAACGCACAGATCGTCGATATACAAAGTCTTTATATCCGTGAGAACATTGTCGCCCTTATGCTCCTGAAACACACAAAAAGCGTAGCCCTTCATCACATCATTTTCATCAACTGCGGCAAATATAGGCTTAGTTTTATCCTTGAGCATATCTTTAAGCTCGTTATCAGTATACTTTTTCGCACCCTCTTTAAAAAGGTCAGGTCTGCCCTGCTGATGAACTCTCTCTACCTGATAGAGCAAGCTGTTCATTTGCGGTATATCCTTTTCACAAGCAAATCTTACGGTCATTTTTCATTCTCCTTTGTATGAAAAAGTATAATATGCAGTGCAAACGGACGAACACTGTTCGCCCCTGCAAGCAACATCACCACATAAAATTTAGTGGCATCACATTGATATGATACCACTAGATCTGAAATATTGCAATACTAAACTTCTTCTATCTTAGCCTTAGCCGCAAATACCTGACTATTCATTTTGCTGATTGCGTCAATGATAGAAATATGGAAGCTTCCTGAGCCTATCTCTCCAGCATTTTCATATGCGAACTCACCTGCTATGCCCATGCTTGCAATGCCTGTTACAGCGGCGGTATACATATCGTCGCAAGCACCTGCGAATGAGCCTACAAGTCCTGTTGTCATACAGCCTGTGCCTGTTACCTTTGAAAGATATGGGTGACCGTTTGATATCCTTGCAACTCTTTTTCCGTCTGTTATTGTATCCACCGCACCTGTGATAGCTGCAACGCAGTTATACTTTGCGGCTGTTTTTTTCGCAACGGAAACAGGGTCGTTTTTCTCGTCAGCTTCCGAGGTGTCAACGCCCTTTGTGGAAACTTCTAGTCCTGCAAGATATGACATTTCAGATAGGTTTCCTCTGAGTATGCTTATTTTCACATTTTCAAGTATACGCTTTGCAGTTTCATTTCTGAAATTTGATGCGCCTGCTCCAACCGGGTCAAAAACCACAGGAACGCCAAGCTCGTTGGCTTTCTTTCCAGCAGCTACCATTGACTCGACCGTTCTTGCATTGAGAGTACCCATGTTTATAACGAGAGCCTTTGAGATAGAAGTTATATCTGCTGCTTCTGCGATATCGTCTGCCATGATAGGTGAAGCGCCAATGGCGAGAATGCAGTTTGCAACGTCATTTACAGTAACATAATTTGTGATACAATGCACCAAAGGGCATATATCTCTTACCTTGTCTGCTGCTTTCGCACAGCTTTCAATTATAGTGCCCATTATGCTCTTACCTCCTTTGAGAAGCCAAGGAAATTATCAAATACTTTTGCCTTTTTAAGAGCTGTAACGATAACGATAGCAAGAACTGTACCGCCTGCACAGCTTACAAAGAAAGGCAGGATATAAACTGTTATTGCTGCGGCTGGTGCGCCAACGAGAAATCTGGCAACAGGGTATGCAAGAAGTCCGCCGAGGACTGATGTGCCGAAAAGTTCACCGACATAAGCGGCAGGGAGCTTCTTTATGTACTTATAGAGCATACCTGCAACGAATGCGCCAACCATTGAGCCTGGGAACGCAAGGAGAGAGCCAAGTCCCAGAAGATTTCTGAGAAGTGCGGCTGTGAAGCCAACGCCCACTGCCCATGCAGGTCCAAGGAAAACTGCACCGATTATATTTACAAGGTGCTGAACAGGTGCGCACTTTGAAGCGCCGATAGGGAACGAGATGAGCGAACCTACCACTGCAAGGGCTACCAATACTGCTGCGAATACCAATTTGTGAATGTTTGTCTTTTTCATTTTTTATTCCTCCATATCGTATCGCACCGCCGAACGAAAAAGAGCAAGTTATCCAGCGGCGCACAGACCGTGGCTATGCTATCCGCTCACGATCTGACGTAAATTATTTTCGGTCGGTGCTCCATTGCACCCTCTCACCCCGAAACACGGGTTCCCTCGCTGAATACTTTTTATGAAAAAGTTCGCAAGACGCTCCTCTTGCACATTACATTCTTTTTATATCTGCTCTCATGTAATTGTCCGATTTTTCGTACAATTGTCGAGCTGACATTCAATTTTTATCTCATGCGGGCGAACGCTGTTCGCCCCTGCATCGAGTTTTCTACTTCTCTGAGCAGAATTTAACCTCTTTGCCCTCGAGTATCATGTTTGTTGTTCTAACGGCACACATCTTGCCGCACATTGAGCAGGTATGTCTGTCGGCAGGTGGGGTCTGCTCAAAGAATCTTCTTGCCTTTTCACCGTCAAGTGCTATCTCGAACATTTCGTCCCAATCCATCTTGTGACGAGCCGCTGCCATTTTATCGTCCATATCTCTTGCACCCTTTACGCCCTTTGCGATATCTGCGGCATGGGCTGCTATCTTGCTGGCGATAATGCCCTCCTTAACGTCGTCAACGTCCGGAAGTCTGAGATGCTCGGCAGGGGTTACATAGCAGAGGAAGTCTGCACCGCTTGCTGCGGCGATAGCTCCGCCGATAGCTGATGTGATATGGTCATAGCCAGGTGCGATATCTGTTACCAGAGGTCCAAGTACATAGAAAGGTGCGCCGTGGCATATCTTCTTTTCCATTATCATATTTGCGGCGATCTCGTTCATTGCCATATGGCCAGGACCCTCTACCATTACCTGAACGTCCTTTTCCCACGCTCTCTTTGTGAGGTTGCCAAGCTCGATAAGCTCGGAGATCTGAGCGGCGTCGGAAGCGTCTGCAAGACATCCCGGACGGAGTGCGTCACCAAGGGAGATAGTTACGTCATACTCTCTGAGTATTTCAAGTACCTCGTCATAATACTCGAAGAATGGGTTCTCGTTGCCTGTCATCATCATCCATGCGAAGAGCAGTGAACCGCCACGGGAAACGATATTCATTTTTCTTCCCTCACGTCTGAAAGCTTCGATTGCACGTCTGTTGATACCTGCGTGGATAGTCATAAAGTCAACGCCCTCTTCTGCATGGGCTTTTACTACCTTAAGAAAGTCCTGAGCGGATATCTCAAGGAGGTCTTTATCGAGGTAGCCGATAGCGTCATACATAGGAACAGTGCCTATCATGGCAGGCGACTTTGCTACTAGCTCTTTTCTGAAAGTATTGGTCTTGCCGTAGTTTGACAGGTCCATGATAGCTTCAGCGCCGAACTTGATAGCCATATCCACTTTCTGCATCTCAATGTCATAATTCTTAGCGTCCCCTGAGATACCGAGATTTACGTTTATCTTAGTTTTAAGGCCTTTGCCGATACCCTCGGCAGAGAGAGCAGTATGGTTTACGTTGGCAGGGATAGCAACCTGACCTGCTGCAACAAGAGCCATAAGCTCGTTTACGTCCATATTTTCTTTCTTAGCCACTGTTTCCATTTCAGGGGTAACGATACCCTTTTTAGCGGCTTCCATTTGAGTTTTATAATTTCTCATAGAACAGTTCCTTTCAAATCGTAATAGTCATAAAAGTGATTAACGGGGCTATGTCCTTTGCCCACTGTGAATGATTTTTCTATTGCCTCGGTGATATAGTTTTTCGCCTTTGTTACAGCGGAGAGCATATCCATACCGTGGGCAAGGTTTGCAGTTATGGCAGATGACAGAGTACAGCCAGTGCCATGGGTATTAGGCGAATCAACACGCTTGCAGGCAAGCTTATGAACGCCCTCTGGGGTACAGAGATAATCCACAGCGTCGCCGGTGAGATGACCGCCTTTGACGAGGACGTTTTTTACGCCCATATCCATTATTATCCTTGCGGCTTTTTCCATATGGTTTTCATTCTTTATCTCCAAGCCTGAGATAGCTTCGGCTTCGGGGATATTCGGTGTAAGGAGCGTAACTATAGGAAAGAGCTTTTCCCTCATGGTGGAAACAGTTCCGCCCTCAGAGAGAGCGTCGCCGCTTGTAGCGACCATGACGGGATCGCAGACGATAATACTTGGTTTATACTCATTAAGCTTATCCGCAACTGCTGAAATAATTTCGGCAGTTGGGAGCATACCGAGTTTTACGGCATCGACGTGGATATCCTCAAACACAGCGTCTATCTGTTTTTGTATCTCCTCAACGGGTACGTTGAAAACAGACAGCACACGGGTAGTATTTTCAGCGACGACAGAGGTAATAACGCTCATGCCGAAAGTTTCATTAGCGCTGAAGGCTTTAAGGTCGGCTTGTATACCTGCGCCACCGGAGCAATCCGAGCCTGCCACTGACAAACATTTTAACATACTTTATTCCTTTCTTATGGAAAAGGGGAAACAAAAAACCTCCTGACCATGCAGGAGGTAAATTTACACAAATTGCTTCCTACACTGGTATTGACCAACAGGTTCAAAGGGTCAGGTTTTACCTTCTCAACCCAGCGTTTTCGCTTGGGTCCCCCTGCAAACTTTATTCGATTTTTCGCAGTTTTTCTGCTTTTTTATTATAACACTGGTCAGCGAGATTGTCAAGGAAAAATTGTGTATACATTTACATTTGAAACTTACCGATACAGTGCTATGAAACCAAGCGGGCGACCAAAGGTCGCCCCTACAGTTATTCGACAGTTTGTTATGCCGCAAAATCGCTTCGCTTTACAGTATTCTCCTGATAGTGTTTATCTTTCCGCAATACTTGATATTTGCAAGAGGCTGTATTCTGATCCCATAATATGTACTCATAGCATGGACTATTTTTCCGCCGCCTATATACATCGCTACATGGCCATAGTTATTACAGATTATCAGGTCGCCTGCTTCTATATTCTTCAAAGACACTGCTTTTCCCATTTTCGCCTGCGAATATACGCTGTTATACATATTCACACCGGCTTTTCTATAGGCTTGCATTGTCAATCCACAGCAGTCCGTTGCCTTATACTTTGTTCCGCCCCAAACATATCTTCCGCCGTTCATGCTTGCGGCATAATCAACGGCTGTTTTTATTCTTGCTTTTCTCTCTGGTGTACGCTTCACACCTTTTCCTACCTTGACGTACTTACCTTTATGATCGCCTTCATTGATAAGGACATAATTTGCTCCGCCGATATTCTTGCTCTGACCTGCCACACGCTTATTTTTATCGGTAGTGAGAGTACCCGACACAGCCACAGAGGCTTTTGTTTTTGAGGATTTCTTGAACCTACCGTTTTTAAAGCTATAAAGCTGAACGTTTTTATCTATATAATAGTATGTTTTTGCTGCTGTCTTTACGTTGAGGATCGACGACTCTGACTTGGCACTGCCGTTTACCGCTTTGACAGTGACTTTATATTTTGTGGAAGCTTTAAGATAAAGCTTGCCGTCATCGGTTATATTTATATAGTTATCCTTTTTAAGTGCCTGCCATGTATATTTTCTTACATAGCGTCCGTTTACATAGACCTCAAATGTAGTCTTTGAGGAAAAGCTGGTGAGATTTTTTACTCCTGCTTCTATTTTGTTTGAATACGCTTGTCTTTTTATCAAAACAGGTTTTGTCATCGAGTCGGCAGCAGAAGCTGTTATAACATTCACATAAGTCTTAGCGGATCCCTGCGGTGCAAATGCCACAAAGCTTATCATTATAACTGATGAAATTATCACTGCTGTTATTTTTCTTATTATGTTGATAACGGATCAGTCCTTTCCAGTTTTTGTATTCATGTACTTATACGATTTCATGTATATTATTATACATCGTTAATTATTACAATCTGTAATAATTAAGTTTCTATTTTGTAAACACTTATGGCAGTATTATACGTTTCTGTTTATTGTTAGTATACAAATCTCCTATTTTAATGCAGCTGTTGGCGATTTCTTGCATTATTATGAACATCATATCATTTTTTATTAATATTATATAAATATAATTTATGACAATCTTACAAATATAAGAAAAACATCATCTTATGGTTTGGTCGATTTAATCAAGCAAATTCTATAAACTGGTATTAGTCTTTTGCATCATTTGCGAAAACGTTTGCTGCCATAAAGTTACAGTATTCTCAAAGGTTGAGAACGATATGTGAAAACTAAAATTATTTTGCGTAAATTAATTGTGAAAAGTGACAAAAAAGCCGTTCACAATCAGTGAAAAAGTTCTGAAAATTAATTTTTTATAAATAAAATATTGCGAATACCATTGACAAACATAGTTTACTGTAGTATAATTTCATTAGAAAATACAGAAAACGTTTAAGTTCAGTTACGAGGTATATATTTATAGTGGGTATAATGGAGGTCACGCTGATGAAAAACATTAATTTTATGGGCGACAATGGTTTCAAAAAAGCACTTGAGAGCGTTGGTGTAACTGCAAGCAGCAGTATCAGCAGCGAGAAGATCTCGGGCTGTTTTAAATATGTTACGGCTGACGATATGTGTATTATCACTGGATACTGCGGTGACAGCCATATCGAAGTGCTGGAGCTTCCTTTTGAGCTTCGCGGCAAAAAGGTCATAGCTGTTGCAGGCGGTGCTTTCGCACATCTTTATGACCTTAAATGTGCTGTTATCTCAAAGGACGTTGCGGTCATCGGAAGAAAAGCATTTTACAAATGCTGTTCACTGGTGAATGTGACTATACCTGAGAGCGTAAGGTTTATTGGTGAGATGGCATTCTGCGGTTGTGAATCTCTGAGATTTGCGACTATACCTGATGGTGTGGAAAGGATACTGCCATTCACATTCTACAATTGCGACAGTTTGGAGAGAGTTGACCTACCCGAGAGCGTAAGAGAGATCGGTGAGTCTGCATTCGGTTTCTGCTCTTCAATGAAAGAAATTTATCTTAATGAAAATATAGTTTCCATAGGAAACGGAGCTTTCCAGAACTGCATTTCTCTGAGAGAGCTTGAGATACCGTCAGCTATGATCGAGATCGCAGAGAATGCTTTCACATTCTGCTCAGGTCTGGAAGCGATCTCTATACCATTTGGAATCGAGTCTGTTGGCGACTACGCATTCTTCGGCTGCTCTACCCTGAAAAAGGTTGAGTTCGCAGGATCTGTAAGAAAGATAGGCGAGTGTGCATTTGCACTTTGTGAGAAGCTCGAGAGCGTTTATCTTCCTGATTCCGTTAGCAGGATAGGCAAGAGAGCGTTTGCTCAGAATACTGTAGTTAAGACGGTGAGAATATCAGGCAAGATCGCGTATGTTGGAAGCGAGGCTTTCCGTGGCTGTAAGACTTTGAGAGAAGTTGTTATCCCATCATCTGTAAAGAAGCTTGGTGCAAAGGCTTTCGTGGATTGCTCTGAGTTAAGAAGCGTTGTTATTCAGCATGGTGCCGATGGCATTGCGGAGGACGCTTTTGAGAGAGGTGCAGCCTTGATCACTGCTGACGCTGTTCCTGCACTTGATGACGAAACATTCAGGATAGCCGAGGCTGTTTACAACAAAAATTTCGCTTTATAAAATATATAACCTCTGGATCGGGGCGGCAGCTTTTAAGTTGCCGCCCTTTTTCTGTCTATTTGCAGGTGGGATATAATGATCCAAGTCGTTAGGATATAGGTCATTGTCGGTGGTACATAAAAAAACGAGCGACCAAAGGTCGCCCTGCGATATGTAAACAAAAAAATACGCTCTGCTTAACGCAGAACGTATTCAGTGGGGTGGGTAGTGAGATTCGAACTCACGGTCTTCAGTGCCACAAACTGACGCGTTAGGCCAGCTACGCTATACCCACCATACATATTAGAAGAAAATACTCGCAGCAGATTTTCATCTGGAACGAGTTTAATGGTACGCCATACTGGATTCGAACCAGTGACCTACCGCTTAGAAGGCGGTTGCTCTATCCAACTGAGCTAATGACGCATACTGTACTCATCAATATCTCAAACTCGGATAAAAGTTTAAGATATATTGGAGCGGGTGATGGGAATCGAACCCACATGACCAGCTTGGAAGGCTGGAGTTCTACCACTGAACTACACCCGCATACTGCCTGACCAGGCTTTTTTGGTGGTCTTTCAAGCTTACCGCTCAATCAACGATATTTATTATACCACTACAAGAGCCTTTTGTCAAGCACTTTTTTATATTTTTTTCATCTAAACTCAACTTTGTGCAACTTTACTTATTTGTTCTTCTTATGTTGTTTCATTTTATTCACTATAACATCTTTAAACAAAAAGCCAACGATACCTGCTACGAGAGCTACTCCAAGCACCACAAGTGCAACTGTGAAGTTGCCGCTTTTTACATTGCTCCCCAAAATCGTGGAGAGCATTATTGCCGGAAGTCTGCAAGGCATGACATAATAGAAAAAATCCTTCTTGCTTATGGGAGTCAGGGGGACGATATATGAGATAACGTCCTTGGGTATTCCCGGTATGAGATAGAGGATTATAAGGATAACGGTTAGCTTTTTCTCATTTTGCAGGAATTTGAATTTTTTTAGCTGTTTCTCGTCAACAAAGGCTTCCACTATCGGTCTGCCAAATTTTTTCACAAGCACGAATATTGCCATTGTGCCAAGGAGCGTACCTAAGAATGATAGCAAACCGCCCCAGAACCAGCCGAACAGCACTCCACCCACCACTTGTATAGGCGGTATGACCGCTATGACCACTTGAAGAGCTTGTATGAAAGTAAAGATAAGCACTCCCACAATGCCACTGTAGTTATCTAGTTTACGCTCCAAGGCCGCAATGCCTGCCTCGCTGTGAAGCGCTTTTATAAGAGGTATACACGCCACTGTAGCCATTGCTATGACCGCTATTATTGCAACAAGGCTTATTATCTGTATTTTTTTCTTGTGCCTTGCAGTTTGTATTTTCGCCTCGTTTAATATTTCTTTCTCTTGTTCTTCGTTCATAAAAACGTCACCGTCATTTTCTTCTGAGTATTTTTTTCCTAAACCAATTTATGTACATATCTGTCAACTGTGTGAGGGCATAGTCATAAATAAAGAAAAACAGGTTTGCCGCCGCCCACAGAACAAGCACGGCATACTTGCCAAACATCTCCATGCCCTCCAGCATATCTACCGAAGTAAAGATATACTGAAATGCCAAAAAGAAGATGACTATCGCCACATTGAACACTGCGAGCTTTATTGCCCACACCAACAGGCGGTTTTTCTTTTGGTCGAGATAATATTTAAGTATTGGATAATACCCCATGAACAATATGAAAAGCAGGGTCGCTTCGTAATTTGGGGTCACGAAAATGCTCAGCAGGCTCACTGCACAATAGGTGGCTATCGCCCAGTTTTTATCCACCTCCACTATCATCACAACCATCATGAAGCCGGCGAAGGTAGGGATAGTATAATCGAGCATGGGCAAAAAGCTGCTCGAAAACATCAAAAGCAGGCAGACAGCAGAGCATATGCCGCCAAGTGCCACTCGAAAAGCTATTTTATTTCTCATGGGTCTTTAGCAGCACGGTATAAGGTCGCCGCCCATCATTTCACAGCAGCAGTCTGCACAGCAAAGTGAGGAACAGCAGTCAGGGCCGCTCATGCCGCCTGCTTGGTAGCCCTGAGTCGGGTTGCCGCTCATATAGCCGCTTCGCTGTCTGTTCATCTGGGCTAACACGCTTTGATACTCCATGTTATTTGGGTCGAGCTGGACGGCTCTTGTGAAGTTGTTATAAGCCTCGTTGAGCCAGCCTCTGCGGTGGCAGATAGTGCCTTTGAGAAAATACCACTCGGCATTTCTTTCCGAGGCGGACACGTTATCAAGTATCTGATCTGCCTGTGTGTAACTTCCGCTTTGGATAAGGCTTCTGATATAGCCTGAGTCAAAGCCCTGTGAAGAGGCATAGCCGTCATAGCCGCTTTCTGCGGAATTATAGGAGCTTCCACCCCCACGTCTTGAAGTCATGATCTGATCGTAGGCGGCGTTTATCTCGGACATTTTCTCCTCAGCTACGTCAGCTAGGGGGTTATCCTGATACTGGTCGGGGTGATATTTTTTCACAAGCTCTTTATAAGCTGATTTTATTTCAGCGTCTGAAGCTGTTGGGGATACACCTAAAATTTTATAAGGGTCTTTGGAGATCATTGATCATTATTTCCTTTCCTGTTATTGCGGAATTTTCCGTTTCTTATTTGAGTATAGACATTTTTAAGTCCAAGATACACGATATTATCAAGTATATCACGATATCTTTTAAGATCAAGTTTCACATAGATATCTGCCATTTCACCCAGGGTGAAGTTTATGCTGTCATCACAAAAGGCGTGAACTTTTTTGAGATAGTCCGCATTTATGCCCTCGGCGGGTGGAAATTTTGTAAGGAGCGGATTGTAGCTTTCACTCTCGTGGTCGTCTGGCAGGTCGTCAAGAGCGTCGCAGATATAGATAAATCTGCCGAGGAGGTAGCCGAATCGTTCAAGGAGCGGTCGGCGTTCGTCCTGCCTGGTGCAAAGATTTCCTGCAACGGCTTGCATCATAAGTGCGGTAGGCTCGCAGGCAAGGTCTATGCCTGCTGTTTTTTCACGCTCTATTTTATTTTGCAATTCCATGGCGTTTTCAACGGCAGGGGCAAGATCCGGATAAAGGCGAGCCGCTTTCTTATAGGGCTTTTTGAAAAAAGGCAGAAGTGCAAATGCGGCAAGCTTGCCTTTTAGCCCTTTATCGGCTATATCGTCACGGAGCTTATGATATGTGAGTATCACGGCGGCTGAGGACGTATATTTAAGATTGCAGGTACACTTTGCGCACATGGTCTTTTTAAGAGGGTGTGCGATGCAACGTTGCTTTTCTGCGTCAAGCTTCACTCCCCTCACAGAGAGATCCATAAGGGAGAGAAATGCGAAATCGTAACTAAGGGTAAAGCGTGTCACAAAGCCATAGCGTCTGCCCATATCCTTACAGAGTCCGCAGTAGACAGCTTTATAGATATCATATTCAAACATTCGCATATAGGGTTTGAAAGGGCGGACATATCCGAACATAGGCACTCCTTAGGTTTTCGTTACTATACATTATAAAACACGATTGTGTATATCCCGTGAAATATATAACATTATACAACAATTTTAAGATAAAAGTCAATAATTTTTATGATAAAAATAAGGGTGGGGTAATGGAGGAATCGAAAAGACGAACGGGATAAAAAATAGTGCAAAATACAAAAGGGCGACCAAAGGCCGCCCCTACATCAGGTTTTTATAAACAAACGCTGGGATCAGGTCACAGCAAACTGTGAGTTATAGAGATTGGCATAGAAGCCGTTCTTTGCCATAAGCTCATCATGACTTCCCTGCTCTACTATGTGTCCCGAATCCATTACTATGATAGTATCTGCGTTCTTGATAGTAGAAAGTCTATGGGCGATTATAAAGCTCGTTCTGCCCTTCATCATTTTCTCAAAGGCACGCTGTACCAATATCTCCGTACGGGTATCTATAGACGATGTAGCTTCGTCCAGAATGAGCATTGGCGGCAGAGAGAGCATTACTCGTGCGATACAGAGAAGCTGTTTCTGTCCTGCGGAGATAGTGCTGTAGCTGTCTGAAATAACGGTATCATAGCCCTTTGGCAGACGCTTTATAAAGCCGTGACAATGGGCTGACTTGGCGGCGGCTATCATTTCTTCATCGGTGGCGTCAGGCTTGCCGTAGCAGAGGTTTTCTCTTATGGTGCCTGTTTTCAGCCACGTTTCCTGCAAGACCATGCCGTACATACTTCTCATGGAGTCACGGGTACAATCCTTTATAGGCTCGCCGCTTATGCGTATCTCGCCGCTGTCGGTGTCGTAAAATCTCATAAGGAGGTTTATCATGGTGGTCTTGCCACAGCCTGTTGGTCCTACAATAGCTGTACGCTGACCGCTCTTTACATGAAGGTTAAAATTTTCGATAAGCTTCACATCAGGCACATAGCTGAAGGACACGTTGTCAACGTCTAATGTGCCGTCAACGGAGGTAAGGACAGTAGCGTTAGAGCTGTCAGGTATCTCCTCTGTTTCGTCTATGACCTCAAAGACACGCTTTGCAGAAGCAAATGCACTTTGAAGCTCGGTGATAACTCCTGATATTTCATTGAAAGGCTTTGTATACTGATTTGCATAGGTGAGGAAACAGCTAAGGTTACCAACTGTAAAGCCAACGCCTTTTATTACGGAGAGTGCGCCCACGATACCGACAGCCATGTAGACGAGGTTGTTTACAAAACGTGTGCATGGGTTGGTGAGTGAGGAGAAGAATGTGGCGTTAAGTCCAACTTTCTGGAGTTTCAGGTTCACTTCTTCAAACTGCTCCTCAGCTTCTTCCTGATAGCCGAATGCTGTTACTACCTTCTGATTGCCTGTCATTTCCTCAACAAGGCTGGTCATGTCGCCTCTTGCAACTGACTGCTGGTGGAAAAGCTTGAATGTGTTCTTGGCGATAAATCTTGCGACAAATAGGGAAAGCGGAGTGAGGATAACCACGATAAGGGTTATTTTCACGTTGATAGAGAGCATGAAGCCAAGTGTACCAAAAATTGTACATACGCCTGTAAAGAGCTGTGAAAAGCCCATAAGAAGTCCGTCTGACACCTGCTCCAAGTCGGAGATTATACGGCTGATTATATCACCGTGAGGGTGGGAGTCGATATAAGAAAGGGGTAGCTTTTGCAGTTTTGCAAAGGCGTCATTTCGGATATCTCTTACCACGCAATAGGTTATCTTATTTGTACAAAGTGACATGAGCCACTGGACAATGCCTGTTACGGTGACTGTTACGCCAAGCTTGATGATGATATTGATAATTCCGTCAAAATCTACAAGTCCCTCGGCTATGATAAGGTCAACAGCGTTGCCGACGAGGATAGGTGCATAAAGTGTGGTGGCAACTGCTATGACCGCAAAGACCATGGACAGTATGAACAGCCACATATGCGGTTTTGCGTATTTGAGAAGCGGTCTGAGAGCTGAGGTATCAAGCTTGTTTTTTGTGCTTTGTTTAGCCATTTGCCTGCGCCTCCTTTTCTGAAAGCTGTGAAAGGCATATTTCTTTATATACCTCGCAGCCGTTATAAAGCTCTGAATGAGTGCCGATACCTGCTATTTTGCCATCGTCAAGAACAATTATCTTATCGGCACTTTTTATAGATGAGATCCTCTGTGAAACTATGAAAACGGTCATACCGCTTGTTTTTTCGTGGATAGCTTTTCTTAGTCTTGCATCTGTGGCAAGGTCAAGGGTGGAGGCTGAGTCATCAAGAATGAGTATCTCAGGGTCGCCCACCAATGCTCTTGCAATGGTAAGTCTTTGACGTTGACCGCCTGAGAGGTTTTTGCCCTCCTGCAAGATCATTTCGTCAAGCTTATCAGGCTTTTTCTCAACAAAATCTTTCGCCTGAGCGATATCAAGAGCGTTCCAGATATCCTCGTCCGTGGCGTTTTTATCACGCCACTGCATATTGTGTCTTATAGTACCCTTAAAGAGTACGGCTTTCTGAGGGACGATGCCTATCATACCTCTGAGCTGTGAGAATGGGTACTCTTTTACGTCAACGCCGTCAACAAGGACTTCGCCCTGACGGACGTCATAAAATCTTGGTATAAGGTTGATAAGAGAGGTCTTGCCTGAGCCTGTACCGCCGATTATACCGATAGTTTCGCCTTTCATGGCTTTGAAGCTTATATCCGAAAGAGAGTCGGCTTCGGCTGATGCGTACGAGAAGAAACAGTTCCTAAACTCTACGCATGGGGCATTACCGTCAGTTGCGACAGGCTTATTATCCTTATCGGATACACTTGGCTCCACAGCGAAAACGTCATTTATTCTGATAGCGGAAGCCTGCATTTTGGTGATATTGGTAACAAGGATAGCCATAGCGAGGAGTGCCAAAAGTATCTGGTTCATATAGTTTACAAGGGCTATCACTTCGCCCTGTGAGATAGAGCCTGAATAAACTGTTTTGCCACCAAACCAAATGATAGCGATGATAGCGAAGTTTACGATAACATAGGTGGCAGGGTTCATAAGGGCGGAAATTCTTCCTGCAATAATCTGCTGGCGTCTAAGTTCTTCGGTATTATCAGCGAACTCTTTTTCCTCGTCTTTCTGACGGGAAAAGGCTCTGATAACTCTTGCGCCTGTGAGAGTTTCGCTTGTCATAAGGTTAGTTTTATCCAGTTTTTTCTGGATATTCTTATACTGCGGTATAGTGATGTGCATTATAAGATAGATGACATAGGCAAGGCAAGGGGCGATTATCAGGAAGATAAGGGTAAGCTTCACTGAGATAGAGAATGCCATTATGATTGAGCCAAGCACTATAAAAGGCGAACGAAGAAACAGTCGAAGGAGGATATTCACACCCTGCTGAGCGGTATTGATATCCGCTGTCATTCTTGTGACGAGGGTATGGCTTCCAACGCTGTCTATTTCCGCATAGGACAGTGAATTGATATGCTTGAAAAGGTCACGTCGGAGGGCTGTTCCAAAGCCTAGGGACGCTTTTGCGGCGAAATACTGTGCGGTCAGTGAACACGCAAGTCCGCAGAATGCAAGCAATATCAGCACGCCACCCATTTTATAGATATAGGGCTTATCTTGATTTTTTATACCCACGTCAATGATATTAGCCATAACGAGCGGCACTGCAAGCTCGAAGCAGGCTTCGATAAGCTTGAACAGCGGACCGATTATGCTTTCTTTTTTATAGTTTTTCAGATACCTAAAAAGCTTCAGCATTTTTCTATCTCCCAACTAAATAAAATTATATAAATTTTATTATATCATATGTTTTTGTACATTTGTAGACGAATAAGTTAATTCTTTAAAAAAGTGGGGGATAATGCAGGGGCAAAAAGGTCGCCCGTCTTTATACGCCGGCATAGTTTGTGAAAATTCAAGCCTCGCACCTCCGAGCGGGACGCCGAGGGCGTCGTCCCCTACAATAATCATCGCCGCAGGCGATACCTTCATTCCTCATTCCTCACTCCTCATTCCTCACTTCTAACAAAAAGGGGGTTGACAAAAGGGTGAAAGTGTGCTATAGTCATATCAATAGGTTTAAATGCTATGACGGAAATAAGTAGCCTTTTGCGAAATTTCAGAGAGCTTTCGGTCGGTGCGAGAAAGCATTTCTACAAAGTGTGAATACATTCCTGAGCTGTTCGCTGAGAAAGCTTTTGCGTAAGGCGAAACGGTTTGCACACGTTACCGTGCTATGGCTTCGCTTTCTGCTGAGCCTGTAAGGTCGGGAGTTTCCCGATAAACTGAGGTGGTACCACGATAATTCGTCCTCTGACAGATATTCTGTCAGAGGATTTTTTATTTATGTACCGCAAAAAAATAATACGGAGGTATGAAAAATGACAGTATTTGAAGAACTGAAAAGAAGAGGTCTTCTCGCTCAGCTTACTGATGAGGAGGAAATAAAGGAGCTTATCAACGCTGGTAAGGCTACTTTCTACATCGGCTTTGACCCGACCGCTGATTCACTCCACGTTGGTCACTTTATGGCACTTTGCCTTATGAAGCGTTTGCAAATGGCAGGCAACAAGCCTATCGTTCTTATAGGCGGCGGTACGGCTATGATAGGCGACCCGTCAGGCAAAACAGATATGAGAAAAATGATGACAAAGGAAACTATCCACCACAATGTTGAATGTTTCAAAAAGCAGATGTCACACTTCATTGATTTTTCTGATGACAAGGCTATTATCGTAAACAATGGCGATTGGCTGCTCGACCTTAATTATGTGGACGTACTTCGTGACGTTGGCGCTTGCTTCTCTGTAAACAAGATGCTTACATTCGAGTGCTACAAGCAGAGAATGGAAAGGGGTCTTACTTTCCTTGAATTTAACTACATGATAATGCAGTCCTACGATTTCTACAGACTTTTCCAGGATTACGGCTGTAATATGCAGTTCGGCGGTGACGATCAGTGGGCTAATATGCTGGGCGGCACTGAGCTTATCAGAAAGAAGCTTGGCAAGGACGCTTATGCAATGACTATCACTCTCCTGCTCAACTCTGAGGGCAAGAAAATGGGCAAGACAGAAAAGGGTGCGGTATGGCTCGACCCTGAAAAAACTTCTCCATACGAGTTCTATCAGTACTGGAGAAACGTTGGTGACGCTGATGTTATCAAGTGCCTGAAGATGCTCACATTCGTTCCTATCGAGGAGATAGAGGAAATGGAGAAACACATGGAGGGCGCTGAATACAACAAGGCTAAGGAGCTTTTGGCTTACGAGCTGACAAAGCTTGTTCACGGCAAGGAGGAGGCTGACAAGGCTGACGCTGCGGCAAAGGCTATTTTTGCTGGCGGTGGAAACAGCGACGATATGCCTAGCACGACTATTGCGGCGGCTGATCTGACTGACGGCAAGATAGGTATTCTTACGCTTCTTGTTAAGTGCGGACTTTGCCCTTCAAATGGCGAGGCTAGACGTCTTGTTACACAGAACGGCATTGCGGTGAATGGCGAGAAATTCACTGACCCTAAGGGTCTTGTTGATCTCTCTGAGCCTGTTGTTATCAAAAAGGGTAAGAAAATCTTCCACAAGGCTATTGCGGAATAATATAGTGCAAAATAATTTCCACGGGTGGACAGAAGTTCACCCGTTTTTTGTATATAAATATAAGGTATTTTGCAATATTCATAAACTTTTACACAAAATACATATAAGGTTTAGCTATATTTAAAGTTATTCATATATACTTTTAATCAAAGGAAAGTTTACACAAGACATACGAAAAAATCACGAAAAGAGGCGTGGATATGAATGGCAGTCAGGAAGTGTTCAGACGAATAGAGAAAAAATATATCGTTGATGAACCGACTTATGAAAAGCTTATAAAAAAGCTCGATGGGTATTTTGTCAAAGACAGATATTACAAAAGCACTATTTGCAACATATATTATGACACACCAAGTCATCAGCTTGTAAGAAGCTCCATTGAAAAGCCTGTTTACAAGGAAAAGCTGAGAGTGAGGAGCTACGGCGTACCTAATGATGAAGACATGGTCTTTGTGGAGCTTAAAAAGAAATACAAGGGTGTGGTCTACAAGAGGCGTATTGAAATGACCCTTGCACAGTCCCGTGACTTCTTTGCAGGCAGAGATATACCTCACAGAAGTCCGCAGATAGAGAACGAGCTGAAATACTTTCTCAAATTCTATGAGGGCATTGCTCCTGCAATGTATCTGAGTTATGACAGACTCGCTTACTGCGGTGCAGAAGACCTGTCCCTTAGGCTGACATTTGACACGCACATTCTTTACCGTGAGGAGCAAAAGGAGCTTGACAAGGGCATTTGGGGAAAAGAGCTTCTGCCTGCCGGCGTGAGGGTAATGGAAATAAAGATACCAAATGCTATGCCACTTTGGTTATCGGCTATACTTGATGAACTGGAGATATATCCTGCGTCATTCTCAAAATACGGAACTGCGTATCTTAACGAATTTTCTGAAAAAATACATAAAGGTAAGGTGATAAGCTGTGCTTAATTCAACTACTCTTGCGGCTACTACTGTGACCACCACTGAAACGACCGTGACGGCGATAACTACAAACGAATTTATTTTCTGCACTGCGGCTTCGTTGGTGCTTGGTCTTATAATAGCGTTTGCATTCAACTTCAAGCAGAAAAAAACTAAAAGTTTTATGATGACGCTTGCTTTGCTGCCTGTGATAGTGCAAGTAGTGATAATGCTTGTAAACGGAAACATCGGTACTGGCGTGGCTGTTATGGGTGCATTCAGCTTGGTAAGATTCCGTTCTGTACCGGGAAGTGCCATGGACATATGCGCTATCTTCCTTTCAATGGCGGTGGGTCTTGCAACGGGCACGAACCACCTTGCGTTGGCTCTTATGCTTGCTGTGTGCGTGAGCCTGCTGAACATTATTTACACGCTTCTGCCTATTGGCAAAAAGAAGTCGGGTCACAAGGATCTTAGCATCACTATCCCTGAAAGCCTTGATTACACTGAGGTATTTGACGATATATTTGAAAAGTATCTTTCAGAATGTGAGCTTGTTTCGGTAAAGACCACAAATATGGGAAGTCTTTTCAAGCTGAAATACCGCATTGAGCTAAAGGGTGATGCTAACGAAAAGAAGCTTATTGACGAACTTAGATGCAGAAACGGCAACCTTGAGATAATGTGTGCAGTGGCAGCAGACATTGAGGAACAATCATTCTGACAAAATAACAAAAGTATCCATAAGCAAAACCGCACAAGGCTAAAGCGGTCTTGTGCGGTTTTTTTCAACCTTTTTTACCATACAAGGGGGTATTTTTCATGAAAATTTCGGACACTAAAAAGCTGGCAGCTATCACGGCGGCATTTTTTATCACGGTCACAGCTTTTTCAGGCTGTTCAGAGAGTGCAAGTTCTTCACAGACCACAAGCAGTGTTTCTCAGGCGGCAAAGTCTGACATTGACGCAAGCATTGCGGCAGAGGACATTGACGTTGGATATGACGAGGAAAGCTCGGTGGGGATAACTTTTTCTGACGGCAGTGCGGCTATAGACGGTGAGGGTGCGACCTCAGAAGGGGAAACTGTTACCATATCGCAGGCAGGCACTTACATTCTTTCAGGCACAGCGACCAACGGCAGGATAATCGTTTCAGCGGACAAGACGGCTGAAATAAAGCTTATTTTCAATGGAGTTGACATAACTTGTGCTGACAACGCTCCCCTGCTCGTGAGCAAGGCTAAAAAAGTTTATATCGTGCTGGAGGACGGCACAGAGAACGTTTTGACGGACAGTGCAAGCTACTCTTTAGGAGAAGATGACAGCAACACAGACGGTGCTATTTTCTCCAAAGCTGACCTTACTATAAACGGCAGCGGTACACTTACTGTGAATGCGAACTACAAGCACGGCATAGTTTCAAAGGACGATCTTGTTATCACTGACGGCAATATCAATGTGACCTCGGCTTCAACCGCTATGGAGGGCAAGGACAGCATTAAGATATCTGGCGGAACATTCAACATTTCCGCAGGCACGAACGGCATAAAATCCACTAACACAGAGGCTTCTGACAAAGGCTTTATAAGCGTGACGGGCGGCACTTTCACAGTGGTTGCAAACAATGACGCATTCGAGGCGGAAACTGTGCTTTCTATCGAGGGCGGAAGCTTTGACATCACCACAGGAGGTGGAAGTGCAAACGCTTCTATGAAGTCTGACGGCACGCCAAACAGAAATTGGCAGAACAACATGGGCAACGGTGGTGGTGGTCCGAACGGAATGGGCAGACCTGACGATAACGGAAACGGCACAGGAGGCGAACCGCCTGCAATGCCTACGGCTGACAACACAGATACAACGGACAGCACTTCAACATCTGCAAAGGCTTTAAAGGCAGGCAGCGAGGTAAACATAAGCGGCGGTGAGTTCAAGATAGATTCGGCAGACGATTCAGTACACAGCAACGGAAACATTGTTATAACAGGAGGAAACATTTCTGTGGCGTCGGGTGACAACGGAATGCACGCTAACGGAAAACTGACCATATCCGACGGCACTGTAGACATCACAAAGAGCTACGAAGGTATCGAGGGATCTATCGTGACAATAGACGGTGGCACCATATCAGTAGTAGCAAGCGATGACGGAATAAACTGCGCAGGCGGAAGCGACACTGGATCAACAGACAGAATGGGTGCTGACCAATTCTCGTCACAGGACGGAGTTGAACTTAACATCAACGGAGGAACTGTAACCGTTGACGCTGAGGGCGACGGACTTGACTCAAATGGCAACTTCACAATGGCAGGCGGTACAGTTTGCGTTTGCGGACCTACTAACGGTGGAAACGGCGCACTTGACTACAACGGCACTGCGACTGTAACAGGGGGAACGCTCATCGCCTGTGGTGCAGTTGGAATGGAAGAAGGCTTCGGTGACAACTCCACACAATACAGTGTTCTGCACGATCTTGGTTCGACAGTTTCGGCAAACGAAAAACTGACTATCACTGACAGTGACGGCAAGGAGATCTTAAGCTTTACCCCTACAAAGACTTGGCAGAGCGTGGTGTTTACAAGCGCTGACCTGAAAGAAGGCGAAACTTACACCATTACGGCAGGATCGCAGTCGGAAACTGTGACTATTGACGGCATTGTTACTTCTAACTCCTCGGGAAAGAACTTTGGCGGTGGTCATGGCGGAAGACGTGGTTTCTGATATGAACGACAAAAGGGACTGTAAAAAAAGTCCCCAAGAAAAAAGGCTGCGATCTTGCCAAAAAGCAAGACAGCAGTCTTTTTTTGTGGTATAATTAAAGTATCATGAATAACCAACCACAAGAATATTATACACCATATCAATTAAAATTTCCAATAGAAATTGAAAAAATAATTGAAACAACTGACCCGGTATATACATTTTGTGTAATTATGATCAACGGGCAAACACTGTTCGCCCGTTGATTACCCACCATTGCTATAAACTGATACAAAAAAAGACCGCCTCATAATGAAGCGGTCTTTAGTAAGCAATTTAGTTTTGGCTGTGCAGATTATGCAAGCTCAGCAAAGTACTTGATTGTTCTTACCATCTGTGATGTGTAAGAGTTCTCGTTGTCGTACCAAGAAACTACCTGTACCTCATAGAGGTCATCAGCGATCTTAGATACCATTGTCTGAGTAGCATCGAAGAGTGAACCAAATCTCATGCCGATAACGTCAGAAGAAACGATTGGATCCTCGTTGTAGCCAAATGACTCAGAAGATGCAGCCTTCATAGCAGCGTTGATGCCTTCAACTGTTACGTCAGCACCCTTTACAACTGCTGTAAGGATTGTTGTTGAACCAGTTGGAACTGGAACTCTCTGTGCAGAACCGATGAGCTTGCCGTTAAGCTCTGGGATTACAAGACCGATAGCCTTTGCAGCACCTGTTGAGTTAGGAACGATGTTTGCAGCACCAGCTCTTGCTCTTCTCAGGTCACCCTTTCTGTGAGGACCGTCGAGGATCATCTGGTCGCCTGTGTAAGCATGGATAGTGCTCATGATACCGCTCTGGATAGGAGCATACTTGTTAAGAGCATTAGCCATAGGAGCAAGACAGTTTGTTGTGCAAGATGCAGCTGAAATGATTGTATCGTCAGCTGTAAGTGTCTTCTCGTTTACTGAGTAAACGATAGTCTTAAGGTCGTTACCAGCAGGAGCTGAGATAACTACCTTCTTAGCGCCAGCATCGAGGTGAGCCTGGCTCTTAGCCTTTGATGTATAGAAGCCTGTGCACTCGAGAACTACGTCTACACCAAGCTTGCCCCAAGGACAATCCTTAGCGTCCTTTTCTGCATAAATCTGAAGAGTCTTGCCGTCAACAGTGATAGTATTAGCCTCATCATCAGCTGATACTGTGTGAAGGTTCTCACCGATCTTACCACAGTAACCGCCCTGAGCTGTATCATACTTAAGAAGATCAGCGAGCATTGAAGGCTTTGTCAGGTCGTTGATTGCAACTACCTCGTAGCCCTCTGCGCCAAACATCTGTCTGAATGCAAGACGTCCAATACGTCCAAAACCATTAATTGCGACTTTAACTGCCATAATTAATTTACCTCCTAAAAATTTTTCTGTACTTATTATACTACATTTTTCTATACATTGCAAGTGTTTTTACAAAAAACTTAGAACTTTTTTTCTTTAAGGCAATACCGTAAAGCCATCTGAGTCCTGATCCGTCAAAGCACTGCTAAATTCTTTAAAATATGATCAAATATTGATGATTTTTTATTGACTACCCCGACAGTTTAGGTTATAATATTTACATGAGATCTTTATGAAAGGCAGGCTAACAAAGTGGAACTGACATCTTCTGTGAAAGAGATATACGCTCAGTCTGAGGAAAACATTATCCTCACTGACGCTGAACTTAATGTCATTTGGAAAAATCATGGCGATCTGCCTGATGTTATAGATATTTCTGCTTTATGCGATACTCCGGAAAACGCTTTCATTCTGCCTGTTGAAAAGACAGCTACCTTTGAATACAAGGGCAGGTTTGCAGACTCGGCGGCAATGCGGTTTGAACCGCTGAGAGATAATGGCATTATAACGAATTATCTCATACACTATTACTCCTGCATGGACATAGAACGTCTTTCGGACAAGTCTGGGTATTTACGCTTCAAATCGAATTTTCTCGGCAACATAAGGATGGAGCTTTCTAAAATGTTAGCGATGCTTGACAGCCAAAAGAATTCTTTTTCTTCAAAAGCCGGCACTGAATATGAGCATTTTGATCATGAGGCAAGGCTTCGTATACTGAAGACATTTTCCGCAACGGTGAACATGACAGAACTTGCAAAATATTTCAGTGGCAATTTCACAACTGAATATCAGAGCCTATCAGACATATGCGGTGAGGTATGCGACGAAGAAGGCAATTTGCTTGAGGAGGACGGCTGTATTTTCAGATACTCCATTGACCCGTGCATTTATTTTGAAACAAACAAAAGCCTTATTAAAAATGTGCTTGTAAATCTGCTTGTGAACGCATATATGTACAATGACAAGGAACAACGGCAGGTGGAGCTTATCCTAAAAACTGAGGACGACAGGATAATACTGTCAGTAAGTGATAACGGCAATGGCATGACAGACGATGTATGGCAGGCGGCTATCACGCCCTTTGGCACATTCCAGAAATACAGCAGCAGCGAGGCGTTGGGGCTTGCACTGGCAAAATGCTTTTGCGACCGTTTTGACGGTGAACTAAGTTATCGCAGCGAGATCGGCAAAGGCACTTGTGTGACCATGAATTTCCCATGTGACAGCCGTGGTTTGCCGAAAGAGTTCCATGTGAGCAGAATGCCACCCATACCGAACCCATACGGCAGTACCTACTGCATAATGGCTAAAGGGCTTGACCCGCTGAAATAGGATAGATAAACACTTGGAACAGACAAACAAATTTTAATACAATGCGCAGCGTTGAAAAGCGGGACGTCGTATTTCTGCAAAGCGGAAATTGCGCCGCTCCCCTACAACATATATAGATAAAAAAGGCAGTGCCGATTTTCTCGGTACTGCCTTGATTATTTTATGGAAATTAGTCCTTGATGATAGACTTACCTGTCATTTCCTTTGGCTGCTCAAGACCCATGAGTTTGAGCATTGTTGGTGAAAGGTCAGCAAGCACGCCGCCCTCTCTGATAAGAACATTGCCTGCGCCTGCGATAATAAGAGGTACAAGGTTTGTTGTGTGGGCTGTGAACGGTGAGCCGTCCTCTTCCATCATCTTATCTGCGTTGCCGTGGTCTGCTGTGATAAGCGCTATGCCGCCCTTTGCAAGAACTGCGTCAACTGTTTTGCCTACGCACTCGTCAACTGCTTCTACTGCTGCTACGGCTGCATCAAACACGCCTGTGTGACCTACCATGTCGCAGTTTGCATAGTTGAGGATAATTGCGTCATACTTGTCAGACTCTATTCTCTTGAGAACTTCGTCGCAAACAAGATATGCGCTCATTTCAGGCTGGAGGTCATAAGTTGCTACCTTTGGTGAATTGATGAGGGCTCTGTCCTCGTTCTCGAAAGGAGCTTCTACGCCGCCGTTAAAGAAGAATGTAACGTGAGCATACTTCTCTGTTTCAGCGATTCTAAGCTGTGAAAGACCCTTCTTTGCGATATACTCGCCGAAAGTATTTTCAAGGCTTGCTGGCTTGAATGCAACGTCAACGTTTGGCATTGTTGCGTCATACTGTGTCATGCAGACATAGTAAAGTGGGAATCTGCCATTTCTTCTCTCAAAGCCTGTGAAGTCGTCGTCAACGAGAGTTCTTGTTATCTCTCTTGCTCTGTCAGGACGGAAGTTGAAGAAGATAACGCTGTCGTTAGCGGATATCTTGCCGTTCTCATCGATAACTGTAGGAACAACGAACTCGTCTGTAACGTCAGCGGCATAGGAAGCCTTGATAGCGTCAACTGCGTTATCAGCCTTATTGCCCTCGCCGTATACCATTGCGTCATAAGCCTTGCCTACACGCTCCCAACGGTTATCTCTGTCCATTGCATAGTAACGTCCCATTACTGTTGCTATCTTGCCGACACCAATTTCCTTGAGCTTTTCTTCAAGCTCAGCTACGAAGTCAACACCGCTTGTAGGAGGAACATCTCTGCCGTCCATAAAGCAATGAACGTATACCTTTGTAAGACCTGCTTTCTTAGCAAGCTCCAAAAGACCATAGAGGTGTGAATTATGTGAATGAACGCCGCCGTTTGAAAGAAGTCCGAACAGGTGGAGTGCGCTGTCATTCTTCTTGCAGTTCTCAACGGCCGCTGTGAAAGCTTCGTTTGAGAAGAATTCGCCGTCCTTGATAGACTTTGTAATTCTTGTAAGTTCCTGATAAACTATTCTTCCTGCACCGATATTTGTATGGCCTACCTCTGAGTTACCCATCTGTCCCTCAGGAAGTCCAACGTCCATGCCGCTTGCACCGATAAGAGTGTGCGGATAGTTGGCAAGAAGTCTGTCGATATTAGGTGTTTTGGCAGCTCTGATAGCGTTGCCGTAATCCTTGTGATTATAGCCGAAGCCGTCCATAATGATAAGTGCTATGGGTTTCTTTGACATATTTCTTAGTCCTTTCAACAACATTTTATTGGCATTATCCCCAATAACCGCCATTTTCAAGGAAGCTCAGGACATATTCCTTAAATTCCTTGGCGGTATCGTCGCCTGTGTAATAGGTCTTTGCGCCGATACGGACATAGTTGCTCTCTCCTGCTTCATAGTAGATAGAAGTTCCCTCTGAACATTTTATATCCAGCCAATCGCCGCCAACAACGTACTCCTTTGAATCCGGCTCTTTTTCTTCTGCGTTTTCCATGACTTTCGTGCGGAACTCTGTTATCTTGTCGAGAAGCTCGCTATCTGTGAACTCAACGCCACTAAGGAGCTTACTAGAGTCCATTTTGATAGTTACATTTTCAAGCTGAGCTTCAGATGTTGTCTGAGAGCTTTCTGCCGCCGTTGCGCTGCTTTCGTCAACGCTTCCGCAAGCTGCAAATGACATACACATAGATAATACTAATGCTGCAAATATTAATTTTTTCACAGTTGCGTCCCCCTGTTCAAAAAAAGCAGAGGACAGCCGCAGCCGTCCCCTGCGGAACTTTTTATTTATTTGTTCTTGTGACGAATGATATTTTGCCCCTAGATATCCGCCTGTTAATTAGCCCTCAACTGCAGCCTGAACGATAGTGTTGAAGTCAGTAGCCTTCAGTGAAGCACCGCCGATAAGACCGCCGTCTACGTTCTCCTTAGAAAGAAGCTCTGCGCAGTTCTTAGCGTTCATTGAGCCACCGTACTGGATTGTAACTGCCTCTGCTGTAGCCTCGTCATAGATCTTAGCAAGTGTTGCTCTGATGAATGCGCAAACTTCCTCTGCCTGATCTGCTGTAGCTGTCTTGCCTGTGCCGATAGCCCAAACTGGCTCGTAAGCGATAACGGACTTCTTAACGTCCTCTGCTGATACGCCGAAGAAATCAAGCTTTACCTGTCTTGCGATAACTTCCTCTGTGATGTTGCACTCACGCTCCCAAAGAAGCTCGCCAACGCAAACGATAGGCTTAAGACCGGCTGCAAGAGCTGCCTTTGTTCTCTTGTTTACTGTTTCGTCTGTTTCACCGAAATACTGTCTTCTCTCAGAGTGACCGATAACAACGTACTCAACGCCAAGCTCAACGAGCATATCTGCTGAGATCTCGCCTGTGAAAGCGCCGCTCTTCTCAAAGTGAACGTTCTCTGCACCGATCTTTACGTTTGAGCCTGCTGTTGCGTTGATAGCAGTTTCAAGGTTTGTGAAAGGTACGCAAGCGATAACTTCTACCTTGCCCTCAGCGTTTGCAACGAGTGGCTTGATAGCCTCGAGAAGCTCCTTAGCCTCAGGTCTTGTCTTGTTCATCTTCCAGTTTCCTGCAATAATTGCTTTTCTTACAGCTTTTTTCATGATAAAAAACTCCTTTATTTTTTATAGGGAACAGAAAAAATTGTTCCTGCTAGTTTTCCAAGTCTATTATACAACATTCCCTCGTATTTGTCAACTAATTAACAAAGAACCTCCGCTGTTTTTACCTTATTTTTTCTTTGATCTTGGCGGTGGGAGCTGTTCATACATTGCTTCCACAAGTCCTTTGAGATGATCCTTATCATCGGTATTATCCACAAGGTACATTGGCTTTGCACCTTCATAGGGCATCTCTAACGTTATGTCTTTAAGATGATCTTCTGCAGCTTTCACGGACTTCACAAGAAGTCTGTTATCATAAATGCCACCGAATATTCTGTCCTTATAATATAATATATACTCACCAAACATTTTTCTTGCTCGGATATCTTCAAGCTCGCTGAGCTGTTCGAGTATGTATTCAAAATAACTCTCATCAGTTGGCATATTTTCTCCTTAAAGCTTGTCGATAAGCATAACAGCGCCGAAAATCCCCAGCAGCACGCCGATAGCTATCGCCGCATAACCGAACGGTGTCTTTTCCTCTTTCTGCTCTGCTTCCTTTTCTTCCTCGGTGACTTCCACCTTTGATTTTTCGTCGTCAAGATAAAACTCCTGCGGATTCTCAGGATTATACTTTATATCGATCATATCCCCTTTATTATAACCGTTGTCTGTAACTATCTGGGTATACTTTTCTCCGTTCACAGTATAACCTATTTTCCATTCAACAAAGACCTGATCTTCACCGCCGCTAAAAGACGGCATTGTTGTTTTTACCTTCTGCAAAGCCTTTGCCTGCATTGGCTCATAATGGTCTTCTTCGGGAATATTCTGTTCTTGATCCGGGAAAAACCGATAGCCTTTAAGCGCCTTGATACCGAAATATATCAGCCCTATTCCTGTAAGGAACAGAATTATCCCTCCGATTCCCTGCCAGCCAAGGTTAACGCCTGCCAAAACACTGACCTTGAAATTTTCAGCTAAAAGCATTAATTCGTTCATTCAGTCACCTCGTTTCTTTCAGAGGAATCGGGCGAGATAATGACAATATGTCCGCTTTCCGACCCGCTGTCCTCGAAGGTTTTCATATTAAAAGTATGTATGAAAGTCATTATAGAGATTACAGCAAACACCGCTGCAAAAGCTCCGAAAAAAATTCTCATGCTTATCCCGTAAACAAATTCGCCGCGGCATTCATTTTCAATTTCGGCGATACCGTCTGCATAATCCGAAAGGTAAAAATCGTCGGGATCATTCTCACCATAACATATATTTACATAGCCGTCGTTAAGAATGTTTTCGATAAATTTGCGGTAAACTATGCCGCTTTGATCTGTATATTCGATTTCAAGCTGGTTTACATAGGAAGTATACGCTCCCCTGCTTTCGGAAAAATCCTCATATTCGGATCTGCTTTCCCCTACTACCTTAGCAAACGTTTTAACATATTTACTGCAATCATCGGAACTTTCTGAATTTCCGTAACGCTTACAGCCGATCTTTACAAATCCAACTGCCGCCAGTGCCGACGCAACAGCCAATATACAGGCAAAAACAAATGCCGCAGTAATACTGCTTTGTGAATAGTATACTGTCAAAACCAAAGGTTCACGGTAAATCATTGATACCCCCATAATTAAAAAGGGGCAGGCAAATGACTGCCTGCCCCAGCTTTTAAGTCGAGCAAATATATAAATTACTTGTCGGCAATAACGTCGATACCCGGAAGAACCTTGCCCTCGAGGTATTCAAGTGAAGCTCCGCCGCCTGTTGAGATGTGTGACATCTTGTCAGCGAAACCGAGCTGGATAACTGCTGCTGCTGAGTCGCCGCCGCCGATGATAGTTGTAGCGTCTGTTTCAGCAAGTGCCTTTGCAACTGCGATAGTACCCTTTGCAAGTGTTGGGTTCTCGAACACGCCCATAGGACCGTTCCAAACAACTGTCTTTGCAGACTTAACAGCCTCGCCGAAGAGAGCCTGTGTCTTTGTGCCGATATCAAGGCCTTCCTTGTCAGCTGGGATCTTGTCAGAATCAACAACTTCTACATCGATAGGAGCGTCGATTGGATCAGGGAAACCTGCTGCAACTGTTGTGTCGATAGGGAGAAGAAGCTTCTTGCCAAGCTTTTCAGCCTTTGCCATCATTTCCTTGCAGTAGTCGATCTTTGTATCGTCAACGAGGGAAAGACCAACTTCCTTGCCCTGTGCCTTAAGGAATGTATATGCCATACCGCCACCGATGATAAGTGTATCGCACTTCTCGAGGAGGTTTGAGATAACGTTGAGCTTATCTGCTACCTTTGCGCCGCCGAGAATAGCAACGAATGGTCTAACAGGTGTTTCAACTGCATTTCCGAGATAGTTGATCTCTTTCTGCATGAGGTAACCAACTGCTGTTTCCTTAACGAACTTTGTAACGCCTGCTGTAGAAGCATGAGCTCTGTGAGCTGAACCGAAAGCGTCCATTACGAATACTTCGTCGTCAACGAGGTCAGCAAGTTCCTTAGCGAAAGCTTCGCCGTTCTTTGTTTCCTCTGCGCCTCTGAATCTTGTGTTCTCAAGAACAACGATATCACCGTCAGCCATTTCAGCAACAGCCTTCTTAGCGTTGTCGCCAACTACTGTATCGTCAGCAGCGAATGTTACCTTTGTTTCAGGAAGAAGCTCTGCAAGTCTTGCAGCAGCAGGAGCAAGTGAGAACTTAGCCTCTGGGCCGTTCTTTGGCTTGCCAAGATGTGAACACAGAACTACCTTGCCTCCGTCAGCTACCAGCTTCTTGATAGTTGGGAGAGCAGCTGTTATTCTGTTATCGTTTGTAATAACGCCGTCCTTAAGAGGAACGTTAAAGTCAACTCTTACGAGTACCTTTTTGCCCTTTACATTAATGTCATCAACAGTAACTTTGTTTAAACCTGCCATTTTAAAGACACCTCTCAATTTAATTTTTTAATTCACGTTGTTAAAAAACTAACAACCTTACCTTTATTATATAACATACCGCCATAAAAATCAAGTATTTTTTTATAATTTTTACCCTGATTTTATAACTTCAGGCTTTTAAAGTGCGTCCACATTTATCTCTCCGTTGTCAGCGGATATTGCCACGGCGGACACCGCTCCCTCGCCCTTGTCTATAAGCAGTTCGGCTATCTTATCCTCAACCTCGTTTCTTATGACACGGCGGATATCTCTTGCACCAAGCTTCTGACCGTATGCCTTATGTGCGATAGCTTTCAAAGCTTCATCTGTATATCTCAGGCTGATATGTTTCTCCTCCAGCGGCGACTTCATCTCATCCAGCATAAGACCTGCTATGCCCGCGAAATTCTCCTCTGTGAGCGGATTGAACACAACTATCTCGTCTATTCTTCCAAGAAACTCAGGTCTCAGGAAATCTCTCAGGGCTTTCATTGCTTTATCCTTGGCGATATCGCTGTCGGTCTTATTGAAGCCCACACCCGTATCTCTATCAGTCGAACCTGCGTTTGATGTCATGACGATAACTGTGTTCTCAAATGAAACGCTTCTGCCCTGTGAATCGTTGATACGACCCTCGTCAAGTATCTGAAGGAGTATGTTCATAACATCAGGATGAGCCTTTTCTATCTCGTCAAAGAGCACCACTGAATATGGTCTGCGGCGCACCTTTTCGGTGAGCTGACCTGCTTCATCAAAGCCTACATATCCCGGAGGTGAGCCGATAAGCTTTGATACTGAGTGCTTCTCCATATACTCGGTCATGTCAACTCTGATAAGCGGCTCGGTGGCGTCAAAAAGCTCTTCTCCAAGGACTTTCACAAGCTCTGTTTTTCCAACGCCTGTTGGGCCGACGAAAATAAATGAAGCCGGTCTGCGACGTTTTGAAAGCTGAACTCTTGTACGCTTTATTGCCTTTGCGACCTTATCAACGGCTTCGTCCTGGCCGATAACACGCTTTGAAAGGGCTTCTTTCAGGTGCTTTATCTTGTCATATTCGGTCTGAGCTATCTTATTGGCAGGGATACCTGTCCAAAGCTCTATTACCTTTGAGATATCTTCCTCTGTGACCTGAACGTTTTTAAGAGTTTCTTCCACCTCTTTGAGTCTGTTCTGGATCCTGAGTATCTCGCCCTTTTCCTTTGCGATTATCTCATAGTCAGGGTCTGACTTCTGCTCGTAATCCTCAACGAGCTTTTCATGCTTTTTGAGTTCCTCGTTAAGTGCGTCGAACTCCTCTATTTCAGGTGTTCTGATACTTGTGCAGGCGCAAGCCTCGTCAAGAAGATCTATCGCCTTGTCAGGAAGAAATCTGTCGTTGATATATCTTTCAGAAAGCACTGCACACTCTCTGAGCATATCGTCTGATATCTTTACTCTATGGAAATTCTCATAATACTGCTTTATGCCTTTGAGGACTGTGATTGTGTCCTCAACTGTCGGCTCGGAAACTGTTACAGGCTGGAAACGTCTTTCAAGTGCAGAGTCCTTTTCGATATACTTTCTGTACTCCTTGAAAGTCGTTGCACCTATTACCTGTATCTCGCCTCTTGAAAGGGACGGTTTCAGGATATTAGCTGCGTTCATCGTTCCCTCATTGTCGCCTGTGCCAACAAGGGTATGCACCTCGTCTATAAAGAGGATAACATTGCCCTGCTCTTTTACTTCCTCTACAAGACCTTTGCAGCGGCTCTCGAACTGTCCTCTGAACTGAGTGCCTGCAACAAGTGCGGTAAGGTCGAGGAGGTAAAGCTCCTTATCCTTGATATGGAAAGGCACATCTCCGCCAACTATCCTCTGTGCGATACCCTCGGCAATGGCTGTTTTACCAACGCCAGGTTCGCCTATAAGGCATGGATTGTTCTTCTGACGTCTTGACAGGATATGGATAACTCTTGATATCTCCTTATCTCTGCCCACAACGTTATCAAGCTTGCCCTCTCTTGCTTTCTGAGTAAGATTTGTGCAATAGTTGTTGAGAAATTTAAGCTTTTTCTTTTTATCCTTTGGGTTTTTATCTCCGCCCTCATCGGTGGCTTTAGGCATACCTCCTGCGAGGTTGCTGAAAAGATTGGCTGCGTCACCGCCAAAAAGATTGCTCAGGAAGTTCGTTCCGCCCGGCTCAAAATCGTCCCCGTCAGAAGCCTCCATAAGCTGATTTGACATTGCTTCAAGGTCATCGTCTGAGATGCCCATTGCCTTCATATAATCGTCCACCTGCGAAATGCCAAGCTCCTTGGCACAAACAAGGCAAAGTCCCTCGTTCTTCTTGTGCTGAGGGTCCTTGGCGTTCATCTGTGAGATGAACACCACAGCAGGACGCTTTTTACATCTTGAACACATTAACATTTTTATTTGCTCCTTTCCTTACTGATACACCTTACGGTAATCATTTATACAGAATATCAAAGAAGTAACTGAACAGATAGGTATTTTCAAAAACAGCGCTGTTGAACTTGGGAAGCTTGTTCTCGGTAGCATTTATCACAGTGCAGACCATAAAGGCTATCAACACCAGATACAGACCGCCTTTGCAAAGACCAAGCGCCATGCCTGCGAAACGGTTTGCCGCTGTCAGACCTGCCATTCGGGTAAAAACTCCCGACAGACGCAGGATAAGCCTTATGACTATCTCCATAAGCACATACACTGTCATGAACACGCAAAGCCTTATAAAAGTCAGGGCGATCGGTCGGAAAATGTTCTTTTCCAGATACTCAGCACCAGTTCTGCCACCCTCAGAGAGAGCCTTGACGGCTTCGTCTATCTGCTCGGCAGTGAACTTCACCGCCTTAGACAGACTTTTTCCAAGCTTATTGCCCTCAAGCTTTTCGCTGAGCTTTTGGGGCATAACGCTGTGTATATACTCTGAAAGCTCCTCGCCCTTTTGCTGAGCGGTATCAAGGTCTGTTCCCTTTGAAACAAGCAGCTTTTCGGTATTCTCCGCAAGAGTGCCTGCCCCTGACAGGACGTTTTTTATCTCCTCATCTGAAAGGTCGATATCAACGCCCTCGTTTTTCAGTTCATTGCTCACAAGCTTTGAAAGATCCGTCTGTTCAGCAGCGTTTTCAAGGCTCGTTATAAGCTGTGTTTTAAAATATTTGTTATATACATTTTCAGCCGACATATTGGCTATAAGAAAAGCCACAAGAACGGCTGCCACTGTTCCGAGCATTGTGACGACATATCTCACAAAGCCCTTACAGTATCCTGTCAGAGCGGTCACGATAAGGATCATTATAACTGCTCCGTCAAAAAAATATGCCATATTTTCCTGCCTTTCGTCAGGTCTCGAAAGCTATTTTGTTTATCTCATGCAGACCCAGGAAATAAACGCTGTCGTTGAGGTAAACAAAGTCAAGATACTCAGAGGACACTGCCGCTGTTGCAAGTAGATTTCCTGCACTGTCATAGGCTTCTATATTATCCTCGCCGAGAAGGATCACCTTCTTGTTCTCTGCGGTCATTTTCTTAGGCTTGCCGCTTTGAGTATAAACAACGCTATCAGGCTTATCTCCGTCAGAGTCCGAACGGAACACTGCAAGAGTTCCTGTTTTACGCTGTATGCCATCGAATGCTACTGCGGCAGTGGTATCTGTCAGGGCATAGTCTGAAAGCTCCTCAGAATATTCATACTGCATAAGTATTTTACCATTGCTGTCAAGCTTGTAGAAGCAGGTATCGCCTACTACCCAATAGTCGCCGTTATCGTTTCGCTGAACGGCAACTGCGAGAGTTTCAAGCTGTTCGCTCTTCATCTTCTCCTCTGTGCTGTCAAAGGTCACATAATAGATGACCGAGCGTAACGCTCCGCCACTGCTTGAAAATGTTGAGATACAACAGCCGCTACCGTCCTTATCAAAGCTTATATCAAGTATCCTTCGTGAGCTTGACCACTGATATATCTCTGCTCCCGAGGAGTCATAAACTGTCAGCACTGCGGCATATTTCTCAGTCTGGGTGACCACTGCAACTGTGCTGTCAGGGGCTATCTCCGCCAAAAGTATAGACTGGTCTATATCCTTTGAAAGCAGCTCGCCCTTTTTATTCAGCACTCTGAAAGAATTTCCACCGTTATCGTAAACGAGCACACGCTTTCCGGATGTTCTTACAACAGGGTTTGCAAAGTTGTGAGAATTATCCGATATCTTATTGCCAGACTCGTCATAAAAAGCAATATTCCTGTCGTCAACTCGAACTATACCGTCGGAAAGCTGTTTTATAACGTTAACGGAGCTTTCATCAAAGGTCAACGGGAAATTTCCGCTTTGCTTTTTGCCGTCGTTTACTATAGTGGCATGAGGTCTGTCCAAAATGCCCTCAAGCTTCGGCACCCACACTCCTCTTGAAGCGTAAACGCCAACTCCGAAAGCGACCACCACTGCTATGGCGGCTATCTTTTTATAGAGCTTTTTGTTTTTCTCTTTCTTTCTTGCCGCTCTTATATCGGTGACGTTGGATATTTCCTCGTCAGACCTCTCTGCTTTCTCGGCTTTTTTCTCTTTTCTGCTTTTATGCTCGGATTTTTCCTCTTTGCTTTCTGAAGCCTGCTCTTTATTTTCACCGCCTGATACTGTTATCTTGCTTTCATCAGCTTTTTCAGGCTTTTCCTCATCGGCTTTATCCTCGGTGTTCGTCAGCTCTATTCTGCTTCGTGACTCCTCGGCTTCTTCCGCTTCTTTTCGGAGCTGTTCTTCCTGCTCACGTTCCGCCGCTTTCTGAGCCGCCTTTTTCTGGCGCTTTATCTCTCTGAAAGTAACGTTCGGCATAGGCTCTTCTGCACCGTGAAACTCGTCACGCTGAACAAAATCCGTCTGCTTGGTTATTCTTATTGTTTTTTCTTCTTTGGTAGGCGGATTTTTCTTTCTCCGCCTGCTCTTTGATCTTTTATCATTCACCTTGTTCAGATCCTTTATCTTTATCATAATACACTTCGTTAAGATACAATCCCTGCGGCGGAACGGTCTTTCCGCCTCTTGTTCTGTCCTTTGACGCAAGTATATCGGGTATTTGAGTTTCTCCTATCTTGCCCTCATTTATAAAAATAAGCGTGCCTACCATTATCCTTACCATATTGTACAGAAAGCCGTCTCCCGAAACTGTGAATATCACAAGCTCGCCCTCACGTCTTACATGGAAAGAAAATATAGTCCTAACTGTATTCTCCTTGGTGCAATCAGTGGAACACATGGCTTTGAAATCGTGCGTTCCCACAAAATCCTGTGCCGCCTTATCAAGCTTTTTCTCGTCTATTGGAAACCAACTGCGGTAAGCTGTATCTTTATAAAAAGGATTTTTTATCTCGCTATTATGTATAATATACTCATACTCCTTGCCGCTGCACATATATCTTGCGTGAAAATCAAGGGGGACTTTTTCGCACTCCAGCACTGAGATATCGTCCGGCAGCTTTGAATTAAGTCCGAAAACTATGCCACGGCAGGTTATTGTGGACTCTATAAGAAAGCTTGCGCAAAATCTTCTTGCGTGCACTCCTGCATCTGTTCGTGAACAGCCGTTCACTGTGACTGTCTGTCCCGTCAGCGAGAGGATAGCTTCTTCAAGCACCTGCTGGACGGCAAGGGCATTGTTCTGCCTTTGCCACCCATGATATGCTGTGCCGTTATAGGCAAGTATTATCCTGAAATTTGTCATGAGTATATCCCGTTTCTTTAGTCGAGTGTTATGGAATCTATATTGTCAAGTCTTACTATCATGGTGCTGTCGCTTTTCTTTTCGTGAACGATAAGCTTTACCCACTCGTCGTCTGCGTCAAGAATAGTACAGCTATGACCATAAATCCCGTCGCCGTCAATGGTACATTCTCTGCCGATAAGTTCTTTTATAATGCCTGACATTTTACTTCCCCCATTTACATTTCTCTCAAGTTTCTTGACTTTTCTTTCCAAAGCATCAAGTCTGTCGTCCTGATCCATATCTTTAAAAACACTGCTCATAATACCCCTCCTAAAGAACTATATTTATGACGATAACGCCTGCAAGGAACAGCACGCAGAATATAGAGCCATAGAGATCGACTATGCTCATATGGAGCTGTTTCATTCTTGTTCTGCCCTCTCCGCCGTGATAACAACGGCACTCCATTGCAAGAGCAAGCTCCTCGGCGTGTCTGAACGATGCCACAAAAAGCGGTATCAGCACTGGGATAAGAGCTTTGGCTTTCTGAATGAGCGAGCCTGTTTCCATATCCGCTCCTCTTGCTTTCTGGGCTGACATTATCTTGTCTGTTTCCTCGATAAGGGTAGGGATAAACCTCAGGGCAATAGTCATCATCATTGCAAGCTCATGGACAGGCACTTTTATCTTTTTCAGCGGTGAAAGCAATCTTTCGATAGCGTCTGTCAGGTCGATAGGCGAGGTGGTGTAGGTAAGAAGCGAAGTGCCGACAATAAGGCAGATTATCCTTATCATCATGAACACTGCCGTGTCAACGCCTTCATCGGTTATCTTGAGAAATTTCCACTCAAAATAAGCTTTGCCCGTTCTGATAAAAAGCAGATTGAGTATCGCCGTAAATATTATTATCGGCACGATAGGCTTCAAGCTTTTTAGCATGAGTTTACCGGGTATTTTAGATATGATAAAAGTGAGAATAGTAAAAGCTATGCCCACAAGAAGTCCCCACACGCTGTTTGCGGCGAAAAGCATTACTATGAAAACCGCCGTCATTATTATCTTTATTCGTGCGTCCATTCGGTGAATGACAGAATTTCCGGGAAAATACTGTCCTATAGTAATATCCTTTATCAAGGTATATTCCTCCAATTTTCTATCTCAACTTACACAGTCCTGCTCTCTGCTCATATGGGTCAAAGGCAGTCCGCTGCTTACTTATTCTTTTTCTGCTCCAGCATTTCAAGGATGACCTTTTTCGCATAGCCAACTGTATACACATCGTCCTTAATATCTATGCCCATGGCTTTGAGCCTGTTTATAACTCTTGTTATCTGCGGCACTGCAAGTCCCATTGACACAAGCTCCTCAGAGCGGTGAAACACCTTTACTGTATCGTCATAGCAGAAAAGCTTCGATTCGTTCATGACGAGTATCTTTGAAACGTTCTTTGCGATATCTTCCATAGAGTGTGATACCAGCAAAACAGTATTTTTCATCTGCTCATGATACTCTCTTATAAGACCAAGTATCTGCTCTCTGCCCTTTGGGTCAAGACCCGAAGCAGGTTCGTCAAGGATAAGCACCTTTGGGTTCATTGCCATAACGCCTGCTATAGCCACACGCCTTTTCTGTCCGCCCGAAAGCTCGAAAGGCGATTTATCAAGTATCTCAGGGCTTAGCCCCACCATTCTTGCGGCTTCTTTGACATACTTGTCTATCTGATCTTCCTTGATACCCATATTCTTAGGTCCGAATGCGATATCCTTATAACAGGTCTCCTCAAAGAGCTGATACTCAGGATACTGAAACACAAGACCCACCTTAAATCTTATAGGGCGAAGTCTTGATTTATCGTCCCACAGCCTTTCTCCGTCTATATAGACGCTTCCGCTCGTGGGCTTCAAAAGGCCGTTGAAATGCTGGATAAGGGTAGATTTGCCTGAGCCTGTATGTCCTATTATACCCACCATTTCGCCGTCATTTATCTCTATATTAACATTGTCTACGGCTGTTTTGCGAAAGGGCGTACCCTCGCCGTAAACATAAGTCAAGTTTTCCGTTTTAATTACTGCCATTGTTACTCCCTATCACTTAAGCATTTCATAAAGCTTCTGAACGCACTCGTCCTCGTGGATTATCTCGGTGGAGATGTCATAGCCTGCCCTTTTAAGCTCCCAGCAAAGCTCTGTCACCTGCGGCACGTCAAGTCCCAGATTTTTCATGGTTTCCACATTCGAGAATATCTTCTTCGGAACGTTATCCATTATTACCTCGCCGCCGTCAATGACCACCACACGCTGTGCCTGTGCGGCTTCCTCCATATAATGGGTAATAAACACGATAGTAACGCCCTGCTCGTTGAGCATTTTGACAGTTTTCATTACCTCGTCCCTGCCGTGAGGATCGAGCATGGCGGTAGGCTCGTCAAGAAGTATACAATCAGGCTTCATTGCGATTATGCCAGCGATAGCCACACGCTGTTTCTGTCCGCCTGAAAGCTTATGGGGTGCATGAAGTCTGTATTCATACATACCGACGGTTTTAAGAGCCTCGTCAACACGCCTGCGTATCTCATTCGGCTCGACGCCCATATTTTCAAGGGCGAAAGCCACGTCCTCCTCCACGATAGTTGCGACTATCTGGTTATCAGGGTTTTGGAATACCATGCCCACCTTTTCTCTTATAGGCAAGAGGTTATTTTCGTCCAAAGTGTCCATGCCGTTCACATAGACAGCCCCCGACTCAGGAAGATTTATAGCGTTTATGCACTTTGCAAGTGTAGATTTGCCTGAGCCGTTATGACCAAGCACTGCCACAAACTCGCCTTTTTCTATGTTCAGATCAATGCCTTTAAGCACCTCCGTTTTAACAGGTGGCTCTTCAAGGTCGTTCACATAGGAAAAGTGCAGATCCTTTATTTCAATAAAACTGCTCATTTTACTTTCCTTACTAAATTCTGTTTATTCCTTACTATCAGGCTGTTCTTTCTGTTCAGCCTTTCTTTCCTTATGCTTTTCGTAAACATTTTCGGCTTTGTCTATTCCTTTATCAAGGAGCTTTTCAGCCTTGTTCTTTACCTTTTTGCCCGTTTCGCTCTCTGCGAACTCGTGGGCTTTTTCCTTGCCCTTTTCAAACAGCTCTCCTGCTTTGCTCTTTATCTTCTGCCCCTTTTCACTTTCGGCAGCCTCGTGAGCTTTTTCCTTACCCTTTTCAAGCATATTTCCTGCCTTGTGTTTAAGTTCATCAAAATCAAAAGACATAACGTTTCCTCCTGTCTGAAATTTTAGTCTATACCTTATTATAATATATGGGTATGCGAACGCTGTTCGCCCCTACATATTGCCCATAAGCTTTTCAATATCTTTTACTGTCGGCGGATAAAGTGCGATAGGGAACTTTTCCACCGCCGCACCTGCCACAGCACAGGCTGTTTTCACCAATGTATCGTCATCAAGACCTTTATAAAGCCCATATACAGCGCCCGCCTTAAAGCTGTCTCCTGCGCCAAGTGTTGACACTACGTCTACTTTAAATGCAGGGCACATCTTTGGCACAGCACCCTTTCTGCCATACATCGCACCCATTTCACCAAGGGTAAATATCACAAGCCCGTCTGTATTATCTGTATAAAGACTGAAAAGCTCATCATAGCTTTTATCCGGATAATATTCATCAAGGTGCTGATGAGATATGCAATTTACTGCACAATGCTTATGTATATAGCTGTCATAGGCACAATCTATGGTGACGTATTTCTTGCCATATTTTACGCAATACTCAGCTATCTTATCACCAAAATAAGGGTCAGCCGCAACGCAGGCTGAATTTTTCACCGACTCCTCCGAGGGCTGTTCATAAAAAGCCTTCGGACGTGAATAAAGCTTATCCCATTCGCCAAAACAGGTGCGTGTATTTTTATCTATTATAACATAGTCGGTCACGCCCTCGAAACCCTCTGTTACAAGCTCCGAAAGGTCAGCAGTCTTGTCTGCAAAATAATCCTTTATAAGCTTTTCATTGCCGCTTCCAAGGTGAGTACCGCCAAGCTTTACAGGCACATTCAGACTGCAAAGAACAGCCGCCGCTGTTCCGGTCTCACCACCGACAAGGTGATATTTTTCTTTTATCTCTGCCGTGCCGTCTGCCTTTGGAAAATCACCGTCAAGAAGAAACGAACAGGTGGAGATCATTTGGCCGTACATATAAACATAATTCTCAGTATATTTCATGTGAACACCATACCTTACTATAGCAAAGCTATTTCTGCCAAATTGCCGTTGAACCGCATGGAAGCACTCCGCCTGTTGCCTCCACAGGCAATCCTATCTCATCAGCCGTGACGTTTCCTCCGAACTTTGTGCCGAGGACATCTCTCAGGATATATGCCATAACTGAGGGTGAAAGTCCTGTGGTATAACTGTTGAGCAGGAAGAAAAGCGGCTCGTCGCTCAAAACGCCTGAGCAGGTCTTTACAAGGTCATAGATACAATCTTCAAGCTTCCATATCTCTCCGCCAGGTCCTCTGCCGTAGGACGGAGGATCCATAACGATAGCGTCATATGTCTTGCCACGGCGTATCTCACGCTGAACGAACTTTTCGCAATCGTCTACAAGCCAGCGAATAGGCTTATCGGAAAGCCCTGACGCAGTGGCGTTCTCTCTTGCCCACTGCACCATGCCCTTTGATGCGTCAACGTGTGAAACGCTTGCACCTGCTTCGGCACAGGCAAGGGTAGCTCCGCCTGTGTATGCAAAGAGATTTAATACCTTTATCTCTCTGCCTGCATTTCTTATTTTGTCAGCCATGAAGTCCCAGTTCACAGCCTGTTCAGGGAAAAGACCTGTGTGCTTGAAGCCCGTTGGTCTGATTATAAACTTCAAATTCTTATAGCCTATGTTCCAGCTTTCAGGCAGGCGTTTTCTGTATTCCCATTCGCCGCCGCCCTTTGAGGAACGGTGATAAATGCCGTCTGCCTTTGTCCAAAGGTCAGAACGCTTCGGTGACTTCCAGATTATCTGAGGGTCAGGTCTTACAAGCACCTTTCCGCCCCAGCTTTCAAGCTTATCTCCGCTTGAAGTATCTATTATCTTATAGTCTTTCCAGTTTTCTGCAATTCTCATAATTCTATCCTTATATAAAATTTACTTTTTCCACGGCCTTTTATTTTCCGTCCAGCCCTTTGCCTTCCAATATGCACTGTCAGCAGGGTTCCAGCCCTTTTTGTTTGCAAAGTGGAAAATAGTGAAATACATTCTGCCCTTAGCACTGACCTTTGGCTCAAAGCTGTCGCTTTTAAGCTTTGCGGCAATGCGATCGGTCTTTTTCTCTATCTTTGCAAGCATTTTGTCTGAAACCTTGCTCCAGCTCGTTGCGTGTATGCCGAAGCCTATCTTATATATCTTAGGCACTCCCCAAAATGACAAGCTATCCGCCATATCTTTGTTAGTGCTTTTCATACCTGCACCTGCGGCTGTAGATATGACCACGGCACGCTTTGAGAACATTTTCTCCTCAGGTCTGTGAACTATCCAGCGCCAGCCATAATGGTCGAGCCATGCTTTCATCGAGCCTGTGCAGTGGTAGACATACACAGGGGAAGTAAGTATCAGCACGTCTGCTTCGTCCACCGCTTTGGTGATAGGGTCGAGCTTCTCATAGTGAGGACACTTTTCTTCGCCTTTCATAAAGCAATTGGTACAGCCGCAGCAGAACTCGCCGAAATCTCTCGGCAGGAAGAACTCTGTCACCTCGCCGCCAAGTTTATCGGCTAACATTTTGCCTATATGATATGTAGAGCCTTTATGGTTTTGACCATTTATCAAAGCTATTTTCAAAATATCACCTTACATTTTTTCGATAAGCTCCGCTATCTTGTGTGCATATTCTGTGATTATGCCTGTTCTCTTGCCCTCTATCATAACACGAACGAGAGGCTCTGTGCCTGACTCACGGACAAGTATCCTGCCCTCGTCACCAAGCTTTTCGGAATACATCTTTATAGCGTCTGTTATCTCAGGGACTTTATCCCACATACCCTTTTTGTCTGCTGTTATCTTAACGTTCACAAGCACCTGTGGGTAGCACTCCATGCAGGCAGCAAGCTCGCTCGCCTTTTCGCCTGTGTATTTGAGGACTGTCAGAAGCTTTGTACCTGTCAGCTCACCGTCGCCTGTGTTTGCATAGTCAAGAAGAATGATATGACCTGACTGCTCACCGCCTATATTATAACCGCCCTTGAGCATTTCTTCAAGGACGTATCTGTCGCCCACCTTTGTGGTAGCGGCAACGATGCCGTTTGCCTTTGCATACTTGAAGAAGCCGAGGTTTGTCATAACTGTAACAACGCAGGTGTTGTTTTTGAGAATACCAATGTTCTTCATATATTTTGAGAAGATAGCCAGTATCTTGTCACCGTCGATAAGCTCGCCCTTTTCGTCAACTGCAAGACATCTGTCAGCGTCGCCGTCAAAGGCAAGACCGATATCGCAATGATTATCAACAACTGCCTTTTGCAGACCCTCGATATGTGTTGAGCCACAGTCCTTATTTATATTCGTTCCGTCCGGCTTATCGTTGAGCATTATACACTTTGCACCAAGTCCCTCGAAAATTCTCTGTGCGCACACGGAAGCTGAGCCATTTGCACAGTCAAGAGCCACACGGATACCGTTGAAATCTGTCTGAACTGTTTTCATAACGTAGCGGATATAATCCCAAGCTGCGTCCTTTTCGTAATAAACGTGACCTATATCACAGCCGTCCTTAAGCTCTATCTTTTCAGGTGTGTCCAGGATAAGTGCTTCTATCTCGTTTTCTATCTCGTCAGAAAGCTTGAAGCCTGTGCCAGAGAAAAGCTTTATGCCGTTAAACTCAACAGAATTGTGTGAAGCTGATATCATAACGCCTGCGTCTGCGTTGTATTTCTTTACAAGCATTGCAACGGCAGGGGTAGGAACAACACCGAGTATGTGAGCGTCTGCACCAACTGAGCAGATACCAGCCACCAGTGCGGACTCCAGAATGTCGCCTGAGATACGGGTATCCTTGCCTATGATTATCTTAGCCTTGTGGTTTGTTTCCTTCGTAAGTACCATTGCGGCAGCTCTGCCTATCTGCATAGCAAGCTCACAGGTAAGCTCTGTGATAGCTACTCCTCTTGCGCCGTCAGTTCCAAATAATCTTCCCATAATAATTAGCTCCTTTTCGAGGTCATACCTCTATATTTTTTTTATTTATGTAAACTCTATATTAACACACATATTAAATTTATCCGATAATAAAATTTTTCCAAAGATAGAAAGTGCAGTGGCAGGCGAACAGTGTTCGCCCCTACAGAACAAGAAATTCATCGCCGCAGGCGATACCTTAATTCCTCACTCCTCACTCCTCATTCCTCACTAAGCTCACAGGTGCGTTTGTCCGTCCTTGAGAAATCCCAGATGATCGTAAGCAAGCTGTGTCGCCACACGTCCCCTTGGGGTCTTTGAGAGGAAACCTAACTGCATAAGATACGGCTCGCAAACGTCCTCAATGGTGACTGACTCCTCGCCGATAGCCGCCGCAAGGGTTTCAAGTCCCACAGGGCCACCGTCATAGCCTTTTATTATCATAGTCAGCAGACGTTTGTCGAGAGAGTCAAGTCCCAGCTTGTCAACGTCCATTCTGTTGAGTGCTATCTTAGCAATGTCTGCGGTTATCCTGCCGTTGCCCATGACTTCGGCAAAATCCCTTACTCTTCTGAGAAAACGGTTTGCTATTCTTGGAGTTCCTCTTGAACGCTTCGCTATCTCCTCTGCACCGTCATCATCACAAGCCACGCCAAGCAAAACTGCAGAACGCTTTACGATATCGGAAAGCTGTTCTGTATTGTAAAGCTCCAAACGCTGGATAACGCCAAAACGATCTCTCAGCGGTGCAGAAAGCGAGCCTGCTCTGGTGGTCGCCCCTATAAGAGTGAACTTGTTAAGCTCGATCCTTATAGACCTTGCCGCAGGGCCTTTGCCCATGATTATATCCAAGGCATAATCTTCAAGAGCGGGATAAAGAACTTCCTCCACCTGTCTTGAAAGACGGTGAATCTCGTCTATAAAAAGCACGTCGCCTTTTTCAAGGTTTGTGAGAAGTGCTGCAAGATCGCCCGGCTTTTCAATGGCAGGCCCTGATGTTATCCTGATATTCACTCCCATTTCGTGGGCGATTATGGCAGAAAGAGTGGTCTTGCCCAGACCAGGCGGGCCGTAAAGCAGAACATGGTCAAGGCTGTCGCCCCTGTTTTTTGCCGCTTGTATATATATTTTCAGGTTCTCCTTGACCTTTTCCTGACCGATATACTCGTCAAGTGTTTTAGGTCTAAGGCTCACCTCAAAATCATCAGTTGTTTCCGCCTGAGTTTCTTTCGGGGTGACTATCCTGTCTATATCAAAATCTCCTTTTTCGATCATTTATGGAGTTCTCCTCTCAAAATTTCGCAAGTCCGATAAGGGCTTTCTTTATAAGCTCTTCAACGCTCAAATTCGGGTCAAGCTTTGATATAACTGACATTGCTTCGCCCTCGGTATATCCAAGCACCACAAGGGCTGTGACAGCTTCTTCGACAGCTCCGCTTGGAACAGCCGCAAAGCCCTGAGCCGCATTTCCTCTGACGGATATGGTATTCTCTTTTGCCACCTTATCCTTAAGCTCGAGGACTATCCTTTGTGCTATTTTTGTACCGATACCCTTTATCTTTGTGAAAGCCTTTGAATCCCCCGTTGCAACCGCAAGCGCAAACTGTGACGGAGTGCAGGCTGAAAGTATGGCAAGACCTGCCTTCGGACCTACTCCGCTGACAGATATGAGCATACGGAAGCTTTTAAGCTCCTCCTTAGTTGCAAAGCCGAAAAGCTCCACAGCGTCCTCCCTTACGGAGAGGTGAGTGTAAAGCTTGACCTCGCTTTTGCCTGCAATCTGCTGCAAGGTGGAAAAAGTAGTTTTGCAGGCATAGCCCACGCCTGCACATTCTATTACGGCAAGGTCGCTCTCGGTATGAACGAGCTTTCCGCTAAGTGAATATATCATATTATTTCTCCTCAAAATTTTTCATAACACGCCTTGTGTTCACTGAAAGTCCGTGAGTTATAGCGATAGCCACTGCGTCCGCTGTATCGTCAGGCTTTGGGATAGCTTTAAGATGAAGCATGGTCTTTGTCATTTCCTGCACCTGCTTTTTCTCGGCACGTCCATAGCCGACTATGGAGCATTTCACCTGCAAAGGCGTATATTCATAGATTGGAATATTTCTTATTATGGCAGGAAGCAGGGTCACTCCCCTTGCCTGTGCAACGTCAATGGCGGTCTTTTCATTGGTATTGAAAAAAAGCTTTTCTATTCCCATTTCATCAGGCTTATAGGTGGTTATTATCTCGGTCATATCATCGTAGATGACTTTCAGCCGTCTGTTGAAATCCATATCCGAAGAAGTGGTTATTGCACCGTAGTCAACAACAGTGAATTTTCCGCTGTTGTATTCAAGCACTCCGAATCCCACAATGGCGTAGCCCGGGTCGATACCAAGTATTCTCAAATCCACTCCTCCGTTCAATTTCAACGCTATCCTATAATGACCCTATTATAACAACTAATTATATCATATTTTTCGGTCAAATGCAAGCAAAACGCTGAGTTTTCACCTATTTCTCACAAGGCGAAAATGTAGAAATGCCACTTTGTGAAAAGTCTGTTTTTGGCTAAACTGACTATAGAACAAAACAGCGGTCATCAGGTATGCCCCTGACGCCGCTGTTATCTTTTTATGCTGTATTTTCTAAGGGGCGACTTCCACAATCTTTGGAGGATAAGACCATTGAGCGTGCCTGTGAGAATGCCGCTTATTATGAGATAAGGCAAAAAGCTGAACACCGCCCATGTGCCTGATATCACTGCCGCCGCACAAAGCTGACCTATATTATGGAAAAAGCCACCAAAAACTGATGTCACCCAAAGCTGGTTTTCACCAACTCTCGAAACCGCAATGTACATGGCGAGATACGCTAAAATTCCGCCTGTGAGTGAGAACGCAAAGCTCACCACAGTTCCGTAAAGCCCTGCCGCAAGGACTATCCTCAAAAGCAGCACCAAGCCTGCCTCTTTTCTACCGATAAAAAGCATCGCTGCCATAGTGACGATATTGGCAAGCCCAAGCTTCATGCCGCCTATGGGCATGACAGGGAATTGTGCCTCCACCATGAAAATGATAAGTGACAAGGCGGTAAAAATTCCTATAAGGGTGATTTTTTGTACTGATATCTTCATGCTTCCACCCCTATATCACAGCGTCGGCAGAGGTCTCACCGACTATTTTTATCACAAGCTTGTGCGGTGCACAAATGACGGTCTGTCCTGCGTGGGATATCTTTCCTGCATGAACACAGGTCTGGTTCGAGCAATCTGCGACAGACACCCAAATGCTTCCCTCGCCAACGGTTATTGTATTAGTGCCGTTTTCTGTTTTTATCTCAAAGGAATACTCCTTATCGGGGGAAAGGTCGGAAACTGTCTTTATTAGCTTGCCGTTTTCATATATCTCGGCAGAATTTTCTCCGCTCTTTCCACCTGTGAGGAAAATAAATATCAGGCACGCAGCGATAACAGCCGCAAAAACTGCCGCCCATATGAGATTCTTTCTTTTTACCACTGCCGCACTCCCCTTTTTACAGTATATCTGTTGTTATGAGTATACCACAGCCGTTCTTTTTCGTCAAGACAAACGGCAAGTGTCTTGTTTTTTGTACTCAAATGTTACACTAAGGTTACAATAAGGTACAAGATTTCGTACAGTTGTAACATTGCTGTAATTTTCACCGAAAAAGCCGAAAAAATTGTCGAAAATTTATCAAAATATCCTTATTCACTATTGATTTTTTGAATGGGGTGTGTTAAAATATAAGAGTTGGATATTCTATTGTTAAGAGTGTGTGAACATTTGTTCTTTATATAGACCGCCATAGCCTGCATTATATGGGCAGATTTAACGATTGCTTGGGTGTATGTTAAATGATTTTAACCAAATCGTTGAAATTCTTGCTTTTTGCTTTTATTTTGCCTGTGGCTGTGGTATAATAATCTGAGCGTCGGCAGAGAGAGAAGCCGACAATCTCGTTAAGGAGTGTGTAAACTTGGAGAAGTTTGTTATACATGGAGGTAAGCCGCTGCATGGTACTGTGCAGATAAGCGGTGCAAAAAACGCTGCTGTTGCATTGGTTGCGGCAACTATCCTGTGCGACGAGCCGTGCGTTCTTGAGAACGTGCCTGAGATAAGCGATATAACTAAGTGCATGAAGATCCTGCGTGAAATGGGCGCAGAGGTCAGACTTTTAGATAAAAATACTATATATTTTGACACAAAGGGCATTGAAAAGCCTGAAGTGCCATATGAACTTGCAAGAACCATGAGAGCGTCATGCTATTTTCTTGGCACACTGCTTGGAAGATTTCACGAGGCTTTTGTTCCGATGCCGGGCGGCTGTGACCTTGGCGACAGACCTATAGATCAGCATTTGAAAGCTTTCAAGGCGCTTGGTGCGTCTGACGAGATAGTGAACGGAGCTAATCATGTCACAGCAGACGAGCTTGTGGGCAATCAGATATACTTTGACTTTGTTACAGTTGGCGCAACTATGAATGCAATATTTGCCTCTGTAAAGGCAAAGGGGCTTACTATAATCGAAAATGCGGCGAAAGAGCCTCATATCGTTGACCTTGCGAACTTCCTTAACTCAATGGGTGCTGATATCAGAGGCGCAGGTACAGACGTTATCAAGATAAGAGGCGTTGATTACCTCAAAGGCGTTACCTATGCGACTATCCCTGACCAGATAGAGGCAGGCACTTATATGGTAGCGGCGGCTGCCACAAAGGGCGACGTTGTTATCGCAAATGTTATCCCTAAACACCTTGAGTCTATCACGGCAAAGCTCCGCAAGGTAGGCGTAAACGTTGAGGAAAGCGATGAGAGCGTTCATGTTTGGGTGGATGGTCCGCTCGTGAAAACTTCTATAAAAACTATGCCGCACCCTGGCTTCCCTACTGATATGCAGCCGCAGTTCTCAACACTGCTGACGCTTGCAGAGGGTACGAGCATCGTTACAGACGATATTTTTGACAACAGATTCAGATATGTGGCTGAGCTTAGAAGAATGGGCGCTGACATTTCTGTTGACGGCAAGGTGGCTGTTATACAGGGCGTTGGCAAGCTCAAAGGCGCTCCTGTTGTAGCAACTGACCTGAGAGCAGGCGCGGCAATGGTCATTGCCGGTCTTGCGGCTGAGGGAACAACTGAGATAGACAATATTTTCTACATCGAAAGAGGATATGAAAAGATAGATGAGAAGCTCAGAGGGCTTGGGGCTGACATTCAGCGTGTTTACAAGCCTGACGCTAACGAAATGGAGCTTAGCGGCTGATTAATATTGATAACACTGCGGCGGCATATTATTTGCCGCCGTTTTTTACAGCATTTGAGAGGACATGATATGGAGCTTTTTATTTCCGACCTTGACGGAACGTTGCTTAACGGCAATGCAGAGGTGACGGAGTTCACAAGAGACACTTTGAACAGGCTCATGGCAAAGGGGCTTAACTTCACTGCCGCCACTGCAAGGACGCTTGCTTCCGCAGGAAAAATACTTTCAGGGCTTGACCTGAAGCTTCCTGTTATACTTATGAACGGCGTGCTTATTTATGATATGGCGGAGAAAAAATACGTCAAGATAAACAGCCTTTCCAGGGAGCTTTGCGGTCTTATCATAGGTCTTTCAAAAGGGCTTGGTTTAGAGCCTTTTATGTACTCGGTTTCAGATAACCAGCTTTCCACAAGATATGAGAGGCTTATTTCACCTGCAATGAAGAGCTTTTACAAGGAACGCAGAGAGAAATATTACAAGTCTTTCACGCAGGTCAGTGACCTTTCTCAGCACATCGACAATGTGATATACTTCACTTTTATTGCAGAAAAAGAAAAACTTGTACCGCTGTATGACGCTCTTAAAGAAAATGAAAAGCTTAACATCACATACTATTATGATGTCTATGACCCCAAGCTTTGGTATCTTGAAGTGTTTTCTTCGGTGGCTTCTAAGGAGCAGGGCGTGAGGTATCTTCGTGAGAATTACGGCTTTGACTTTGTCACGGCTTTTGGCGACAACACCAACGATCTGCCTATGTTCAAGGCGGCCGATAAAAGAGTGGCAGTAAAAAACGCCTGCAAAGAGGTGCTTGAAGGCTGTGACGAGGTGACAGGCACAAATGAAGAAGACGGTGTTGCAGAGTATCTTCTGAAAACTTTTGAAAGGAATTAGTTATGGCAAGGATATATCCACTTTTTTCATCAAGCAAGGGCAACAGCTCTTTTATCGGCAACAGTGACGGCGGGATACTTGTTGACGCAGGAGTATCCTGCAAACGTCTTTGTGAGGCCTTGAAAGCTAACGAGATCGACCCTGCTGTGATACAGGGAATTTTTATCACACACACACATTCCGACCATGTTTCTGGGCTTAAAGTTCTCACGAAGAAATATCATATTCCTGTATTTGCCCAAAAGACCAATCTTGAGATACTTGTATCTGACGGCAAAATAGACCCAGCCTGTGATGTCAACGAGGTGGACGGCAATGAAGTCTGCATAGGAGATTATGCCGTAAAAGGTTTTGCCACATTTCATGATACCCCTGCAAGCTGTGGATATCAGATAAAGACCCCTGACGGCAAGCAGGTGTGCGTATGCACCGACCTTGGCACTGTTACAAATGAGGTCGATATGCACCTGAGCGGTTCTGACCTTGTTTTGCTGGAGTCAAATTATGATGAGTCAATGTTGAAAAATGGACCTTATCCATACGAGCTGAAAAGGCGCATCGCTTCAGACCATGGCCACCTTTCAAACTCTGCCTGCGGAGAACAGCTAAAAAAGCTTATGACAGCAGGTACATATAAATTTATTTTAGGGCATTTAAGTCAGGAAAACAACACGCCTTTGCAGGCTGAAAACTCGGCTGTGGGAGCACTTGGAGATTACGAGCGCAACAGCGACTATATTTTACATATAGCAAAGCCTGAGGGCAGCGGAATGGCGGTGGCATTTTGATAAGGATAAATCTTATTACAGTTGGAAAGCTGAAAGAAAAATACTGGCGTGACGCTGCGGCGGAATACTCAAAGCGGCTTGGGGCGTTCTGCAAGCTTGAAATAGTTGAGCTCAACGAGTCGAGGTTATCTGACAACCCCTCCGAAAAGGAGATAGCAGCGGCGCTTGAAAACGAAGCAAAAGCCATGAAAGGCTACACTGACATCAAGGGCGCATACAATATTGCAATGTGCATTGAGGGCAAGCAGCTTTCAAGTGAAAAGCTGTCCAAAAAGCTCAGCGAATGCGGTCTGAACGGATTCAGCACAGTGAATTTCATAATAGGCTCTTCATTCGGCATTGCCCCTGAGATAAAAGCGAAAGCTGACCTGCGCTTATCAATGTCGGAGATGACGTTTCCGCACCAACTTGCAAGGATAATGCTTTTGGAGCAGGTTTACAGGGCGTTTCAGATAAGTGCTAATACTAGGTATCATAAGTGAATTTCGGATATGACAGAACCGCCCTTTGTGCCTGTCATGTAGTGATAAACATCAGGATCGAGCATCTTATTGTAAAGTTCAAACAGCTCACTTTCGGTCTTTCTGGTCAAAAAAATCATTGGCATTGATAATTTCAAGGACAAGCTTAAAACGGCTGATAAAAATATCGTTCAGCTTGTACGCACAGCTTTTGCTGTCCATAGAATCATCTGTAATTGAAATATGAGGATTCCTTGACTTAGTATGATAATATTATAAGTCATTGCAATACCGAAGTAAATGACTTAAACTAATAATATAATAATTCAGTATACGGCGGAGGTATAACATGAAAAAAATATCAATGGTAATAAATGCAGACGACAGGCTCGGACATATCTCTCCCGAGATATACGGACATTTTTCCGAGCATCTCGGAAGATGTATCTACAATGGTATATATGTGGGTGAAAATTCACCTATTCCGAATACAGACGGAATAAGGAATGATATCATCGAGGCGCTCAGAAATATAAAAGCTCCCGTTTTCCGCTGGCCAGGTGGCTGCTTTGCAGAAGAATATCACTGGCAGGACGGTATCGGCGAAAAATCTCAGCGCCGAAAGATCGTGAACACGAACTGGGGCGGAGTTACGGAGGATAATTCTTTTGGCACGCACGAATTTATGCGTTTCTGTGAGCTTGTTGGCTGCAAGCCTTATATAAACGGCAATGTTGGCAGCGGCAGTGTTCGTGAATTATCCGAATGGATAGAATATATGACCTCAGATGCGGAATCACCTCTCACAGAGCAGAGAAAGAAGAACGGCAGAGCCGAGCCGTGGAAACTCGAATACCTCGGTATCGGCAATGAAAACTGGGGCTGCGGAGGAAATATGCGTCCCGAATATTACGCCGACGTTTATAAAAGGTATCAGACATTCTGCCGCAATTATTCGGGAAACAGACTTTACAGAATAGCCTGCGGTTCAAGCTCTGCCGACTATAACTGGACAGAAGTCATGATGAAAAATCTTGACAGCAATAATGTTGATGCTATCGACCTGCATTATTATACGATGCCGGTATGGCCCGAAATGGAGTCTGCCACCGATTTTGACGATGAGCTTTATTATAAAACTATAGCTGCAGCGAACTTTTCCGATGAGCTTATCACAAGACATTCGGAGATAATGAACCGCTATGATCCCGAAAAGAAAATAGGACTTGTAATAGGAGAGTGGGGCTGTTGGCATAAGGTAGAAGAGGGTACGAACCCGGGATTTTTATATCAGCAGAATACAATGCGTGATGCTATCGTTGCTGCAATAGAGCTGAATGTTTTTAACAGACACAGCGACCGTGTTGTAATGGCAAACCTTGCGCAGGCGGTGAATGTTCTCCAATCGGTCATTCTTACAGAGGGCGATAAGATGATAAAAACGCCTACATATCACGTTTTCGACCTTTTTAAAACACACCAAAACAACGAGGCAGTTTACTGCTATACGCAGAATGAAAATATGTCGGAAGGTAAAAATGCTCCGATGATCTCGGTTTCCGCATCGGTGAACGAAAAGAGTATGACCGTTACCGCCGCAAACTGTTCGCTTACGGAAGAGGCTGCTGTTGAATGCAGCATTTTCGGATTTAAAGCATCATCGGTTTCGTGCAGGATACTTACAAACGAGGCGCACAGCTATAACGACTTCGACTGTCCCGACAGAGTGAGCATTACCGAGCATACGGCAGTCATCAAGGATAATGTGTTAAAGCTGAATATTCCGCCTTGTGCTGTTGTGGAATGTGTTGTTGACTAAATATTGGGGCATATTCACAGTGCATTTCGTCTTTATAATAAAAATATAAGCATAAGAGCTGCGTTTCATTAAATAAGCGCAGCTCTTTGTTTTATAAAGCCATAATATGTTGGGCATTGTACTCGCAAAAAAATAATGCACAAAAGGGGCTTCTGTTGATAAAACGTGAATGTGCTCACATTTTGGGATTTTCTCCTTATGTGCTACAATTGGGCAAGGAGGAAACCGAAGGATTTGTCAACATGACAAATCCGCCGCAACCAAAATCGGTTGCGGCGGTAATTTTATGCTATTTCGTTTCTAGTTTTAGGCTTATCATCAATAAAAAGCACTTCGTCACTATCATTTTCAAGTCGGTTACATATATCCGACTTTTACATCAAAAATAAGAAAACAAGCATTTTTTGGACTTTTTTTATTTCATTCATTCAAAAACCAATTCTTCGATGTGTCCCCATCGAACTGTTAAGGTCGATGTTTTCATCGTCAATATAATCCTTCACATCAGAAAGAATGATATTGGTATCCGAGCTTTCTTCCTCATCTGCACGAAGATTCTGGTTCATTATCACCTGTTCAAGAATATTTCGGACAGTACGGGCATTCGCAAAGTTTGGTCTTGCCCTGTAATAATCGGTAATATCAAGCACAAGCACAAGTGCGTTATCGTCAATAGTGTATTTTTTCTTTTGCAGGAAATGCAGTGCTATTTCCGAAAGCTCCTCTCGGTCATAGTCAGGAAAATCAAGCGAGAACTGTATTCTTGACGAAAATCCCGGATTTGTGCTGATAAACTTGTCCATTTCTGTTCTGTAGCCTGCAAGGATAACGCAGAACTGCCCTCTTTTATCTTCCATTTGTTTCAGAAGAACTGCAACAGCCTCGTCACCGTAGCCTGCTGTTCCGCTGTCAGTGTTCTGCATTAGGCTGTATGCTTCATCAATGAAAAGCACTCCACCCATAGCATCATTTATTTTGTTCAGCGTTTTTTTTGCCGTTTCACCGACATACTTACTTATTAGTCCGCTTGCATCTGTTTCTATCAGCTTGGCTTCGGTCAATACACCTGCCTCGTACAATAATCGTGAAAGTATACGGGCGACCTCGGTCTTGCCCGTCCCCGGATTTCCGCAAAAACTCATATGCAGATTAATATCAGGATCTGTCTTGTTCCGCTTGGCATAAGCCTTTATCTTCTTTATCATTCGTTTCACGGAACGCAGTCCCACAAGTGTGTCAAGTTCTTCTTCGGTGGTAAGTATCTTCTTCACAAAACCGTTGCCGCTTGTGGGGATATTGATATGCTCGTCCCTGATGTATGTATTCACATCTACTATTTCAAGGGCTTTATCAGATGTGCCTGCACAGCGTACATTCTGACACATGATGACCTTATCGAGAATGTTTCTGACCTCACGAGCATTTGCAAAATTAGAGTCTTTCCGCTTGTGGTCGGTAATATCAAGCATACGCTCCTTAGCAGCATCGCTGACGGAATACTCTCTTGCTTTCAACATGATGTCCAAGATCTGCGACAATTCCTTGCGGTCGTAATTTGGAAAATCAAGAGTAAAGCCTATCCTTGATTGAAAGCCCTGATTTGTAGCTATCATTTCATTCATCTGATTTTTATAGCCTGCAAGTATTACACAAAATTTGCCACGATAGTCCTCCATAGCCTTTATAAGCGTAGAAACCGCTTCATGACCGTAATCACCGCTAGTGTCATTCTGAACAAGAGAATATGCCTCGTCAATGAACAGCACTCCGCCCATAGCACTTTTGATGACCTCTGCGGTCTTTATCGCTGTCTGACCAACGTAGCCTGCAACAAGTCCTCTGCGGTCTGTTTCAATGACCTTGGCAGTGGGCAAAAATCCATTTTCATATAGAATCCCTGCGATAATTCGAGCAACTTCCGTCTTGCCCGTACCGGGGTTTCCTAAGAAACACATATGCAGATTAAGCCCTGCGTTATCCTTGTTTGCAAGAGCATACGCCTTTATTTTTCTGACACTTGATTTTATGCTTTCAAGACCGACAAGAGCATCAAGTTTCTGTTCGTTTTTCCCTGCTACAAAATCGCCCTTTGTGCCTGTCATGTAGTGATGAACGTCAAGATCGAGCATCTTATTGTAAAGTTCGAACAGCTCACTTTCGGTCTTGTCAGTCAAAAATTCATTGGCATTGATCATTTTAAGGACAGGCTTAAAACGGCTGATAAAAATATCGTTCAGCTTGTATGCACAGCTTTTGCTATCCATAGAATCATCTGTAATAATGCCGTTTACATTTTTAAAACTGTAAGCATAGGAACTTTTTTTCAATGGTGCTGACATCAGGATAAAAACAGCATCCCAAGTAACTTTCAGCATTGCGGTCAGTTCCGATTTGCCGTCCTCGAAAATATCGACCACATACTTTTTGGCAATGACCTTATCACAGGCGGAAATGCGTTCTTTGATAGCTGATCCCCAATCAAAATCTTCCGTCTTACCTTTGAATTTGAAAGCCTTAGTTTTTATGTCATACGCCCGTCCGTAGATATTATTGATACGGATGAATTTATACATTTTGTCAGCCAGTTGAAGTATTCTCTCTATGAGAGTATCTGACAACGGCAGAAGTTCATGGTTGGCGTTCTCCTCATATGCGACACTTACCAACGGAAAATTGACCTTTTCATAGCTTGCTTCAATTCCAAGTTTGGGAAGAACACTGTCTAAGTATTCCGCAGTGGAATCGGAAAGCACTTTCAGAAACTGCATTTTCCCGTCATAGGTTTTGCGGAACGTATCGTGAAAATATTGCTTCATTTGTTCGGCACTTCGCTGTAATCTTTTATAAAATTCTTCCGTCTTTTCAGCCTTTGACACATGATTTTTTATTTTATCATAGTCCGGAAAGCGGTGTATGTCCGAATCCAGCTTTCCGAAATCAACCGACTTTATATCTATCTTCTGATTTATTATCGCTCTAACAAAATCCGTTATCTCGCCGATAAGTACAGATTTTCGCTCATTTGGCAGTTCATACATCATATATCCGCAAATCGGACACATACAGCGCTCTGTGCTTTGTTTCACCTCGCCACAGGCTATACACTTGTATTCTTTCATTACAGCTCTACTCCCAGTGCGATTTTTGCCGCTTCAAGCGGAGTGGAATAAAATTCAGCAGATATTTCGCTTTTCATTTTGTCTGAAAGCTGTTCATAATTGGCACGGCTGTTTTCGGGAAGAAGTATTTTCTTAGCCCCTGCATTTGCCGCTGTCACAAATATTTCGTCAAGCATGGTGATGACGGGCATAGTTTCTCCAGACATTACCACACGTCCGCATATCACAAGTGACGGCATGACAGGACGATTCGACAGAGCCGAGAAAAGACCCACCACTTCAGCTATGGAGACCTCTTCGCTGACATTTCTGTTTTGCAAGTCGTTATAATACAGGCTGTAATCGAAATCGTCATACTTGCCGTCTATCAGCTTGCGGCTGTTCTGGATAAAGTAGTTAAATGCCGCTGTGATACTATCCTTTACACTTCTTGGCGCACCTGCAAGACCCTCAACATTGCGGAAACTCAGCTTTCCATTGCCCTCAATAAGCTTATTCTCAAAGCGGTAAATACCAATATTTTTGTCATCATAAGACCGACCGACAGCATAGACATATCCCGGCTTACCGAAGGTGTCGGGAATAAGCGTTCCGCCTGAAATTTCGGGCAGATCAACGATAAATTCCTCGTTAGTATCAAGGTCGATATATCCGAGCATAACATCACTGAACTCGGCAGGATTCATTTTTCTAAGTTGTTCCTTGACCCTGCGTCTGCACTCTATCGCATACACAAGCAACTCACGGGCTTCTTCCTTGCCAATATGCTCATCTGGATAGATCATCTTTGCAAGCCCAGAAAAAGTACGTCTTACCGCCGTATCATCACGGGTATTGAAATTATCATTCAGGGCGAAATATTCACCGAAAGAATTGGTGAAATCATACTTGCGCATAGCATGGCAAAATTCCGAAAAGCAGTCGGAAATAAGACCGTATTTCACCGTAAAAAGGCTTGCTCTCAGCTTCGGAGTTTCCCAACCAGGCAGATATGCGTGTATCCTATCAAAGAAAGCTGAATCGTTATTGAATCCTTCGGGAAACGGCTCAAAGAGATTTGTGGTGCGGAGCATATCCTCCACACTCCTGAACGTATTTCCCTCAAAGGCGATTGAAGCATCTGAGCTTATGGAGTCGCTGCCTCTGGCAAAGCTTCCGTTTGCCATATAGTTTTTCATGATCTGCACCATATCGGCATCACTGCCCTTGATACCGCCGACCTCATCGAACGCCACGCAGTCCCAGTTTCCCACAAGTCCCACACGGTGCGATGCCATATTGTAGAACATATTGGAAACAGTCGTGTGTCCGCTGCTCATAAGTATCGAATAAGGCGAAAGCTCACTGTAAGCATGAGATTTTCCCGTACCTCTCGGACCGAGTTCCACAAGGTTATAGTTCTTCTGAATAAACGGCACAAATCGCAGCAGATAGTGGAATTTCTGCTTTTCGTCCAGTTCATCTGGTTCATAGCCTGCACTGCGGAGAAGTATGGTTATCCATTCATCTTTGGTAAACTGCTGTCTGGCTTCGATGATCTCATCAAGGTCAAGATTTGCCATTTGTATCGGTTTTAATGCGGCTATGGCAAAAGGAGATTCATATCTTGATTTCTTCTTTTTCAGCTTTTTGCGTTTCTTTTTGTTGCCTTCAAATATATCTTCTTCGTATTCATCCTCTTCATCGTCCTGTTCAAGTCCGACATATTCAATTTTGATAATACACCATATACCGCCTATCAGCAGTTTTTCGTTATGAACTACCAGATCAGAATTGACCACAAAATCCTTCAGGTCAAGATTTGTAAAGCTAGCTACATACTTATCCTCTTTTTCATCGAGCCTGACTGTTACCTTATCGATGACCGTATACTGACCATTTTCTTTTATTTTGGACTTGACATAATCGCTCTGGTCGGGGCGAACGTAATTCTCGCTAAGTATCTTCTTGATCTTATCCAAGCCGATCCTCATTTCATCATCGTCATCGGTGGTGCAGTACATTCCAAGAAGATATTCAAGTACATATGTAGGCACATTTGCACCCTTTTTCATAAGTCCGGTAAGATCCTTGCGGACTGCCTTGCCGGGAAACGCTTCGATCACCCTTTTATCAAATTCATCCATAATCATTCCTCCAATCACACTCCCTACAGGAATGCTCATCTCTGCTTCAAGCTGTTTATTGGCAGCGTAATAATTAGGCTCTCTCCGCCTTTGAGCAGCTCGCCAGCGGTAAATGCGTTTTTTCTTTTCGGGGGATAAGAGCAGTTTCGATCCGATAGCACAAACTGTAACGATCGATTTTAATGTTTCTCTGTTTTCACGGTCACGCGTAGTTTGGACTTCATGTTTGGTAGTTCCTTGCAGAGTTACCCATGTGCCTCCAATTCCGTTCTTTACCTTAAATTTTCTTGTTTTCATAATTTATCACTCAAAAATCAAAATCATTTGCAAACGCTATCTTTACGGAAAATTCTGTGCGCTCAATGATAGTGCCTGCTTCCTTGTCAACAACATTCAAATAATATACCGCATTGCCGTCAAAATCCGCACTTTTCAGCGTGAATCTTATCTTGAAAACTCTGTCCTGCGGTTCGCCTGTCTTGTCGGCTGTTACCGTCTGGACATCACTCACAGGAACTGACTGCTTGTCACACAGATATATCTCATACGTTGCGGGAACGATCTTGCCGCCCACTGCTTCGGGCTGCATGAAGTCAAGCGAGAATATATTGTTGCTGATCTTTCTTGTCATGCTGATAAGTCTCAGCGTGACTTTCTTTATATCAACGAATTTCTTTGAATTCTTTGATATATTCTTGAACATGATGACAGGCACACAACATTCTTGCAGGGAAATACCACCATGAACAAAATTCATGCCGCCACCCTGTTTTTTGATGCGAATATTTTCATAAGGTGCAAAACCTTTAATGCTTTCAGAATACTCGTCCATAGGTATTTTCATCAGAATATCCGAACTGCTGTTTTTGTCAGCTATGATATATCTTCTGCCCGTCTCAGATATGTTCCCTGAAACAAGGCTCGTTTCAGCCTTATCGCTCTCAGAAAGCGGCTCATTGGAATACAAAAATCCGTGGTCTGCGGTAATGATGATATTTGAACCGCTCATGGAGTTTACGACCATTCGCACAAGATTTTTCATTTCCTCGACTGAATCGGTACAGGCTTCAAATACCTGCTTTTCCGTGTTCGCCTTATCACCTACAGCATCTATCTTGTTATGATATATATACACGACCTCCGCACCGCTGACAAGCTCTCTGCGCTGTGTCTGGTTCATCGAAAGCAGATTTTCATATGTTATGGCACAGTTTTTAGGTGAACAACGTTTCAGTATCTTGTCACGGTTTTCGGTGCTTTCTGTCGGCAGACCATCGCAGAGTATCTTCATATCATCGTTGACGGTCAGTTCATCGTGTGGCAAAAGTGCTGCCATGCCAAATTTCGTAACGCTTGGGAATACAGACTGCATCGCTGTCAGCTTTGCTGTTCCATTTGTTTCACGAAGAAGTTTTTCGTTAAGCTCCATCGCCACTTCATAACGCAGGGCATCAGATATTATCACGAATACTCTGCTGTCGCTTGCTATCGGCTTAATATTTGATTTATAGAAATCCTTCTGATATGAAATACCATCAAGGGCAAAGCCATCACAAATATAGTCCTTTATCAGGTCACACCACTGCCCATTCAGCTCGGAAAGATACCAGTTCTTGTATATTTTTTCCGCAGTCACGATTGCACCCTTGAACAGATCATCAAGCGTCCCCGATGTGCTGACAAGGCTCTTGCGGAACGCAATATGCAGACGTCTGTAATATGTATCCATGATGTACAGGTCTTTGCCGTAGGCTTTCCACAGGTCGTCATATCTGCCATAATGAAATCCCGTAATATGCTCGTAGTGGAACTCCTGCATTTTGGCGATATAATACAGCCCGTCATACAAATAGGAATATCTGTCATACCATTTTGATGTTCGGCGGCTTTCGACAGCTTTGAGTATCTCCTCAGCCTTGATAATATCCTCACCGATCTCGCTCATAAATCTGCCGATTATTACCTCGTCAATGCAAGGCAGGCTGTCGGCTTTCAGCAGAATATCTGTATTGACTTTTTTAAGGCGGTCTGTCAGGTTATAGTGCCTTGAAATATTATCCGCCATGTCGAACAGCTTTTCGCAGTCGTCAGAATTGTTCCAATCGTCAAGAAAAGCATAGCAGGCGGTCTGTTTTTCAGGTGAGATATACTGTTCCAGCCCCGAAGTCACGCTGTCATCACCGAGGGTCGAAAATGCCGTCAGCAGGATATGTGTTGCAAGATCGTACAGCGGTATTTTTTCATTTGAAAAGCCGAAAAACTTCGCTGTCATTTCTTGCAGCGCCTGTTCACTTCCAAATTTTGCGATACGCTCCAATGCACCATTTTCTTCATTGTCAAGCGAATCGCAGAGTATCGCACGTATAACACCATTGACGGTATTATGTTTTGCACCCGAAAGCACCGCCATGATATCGATGTGCAACTGTCCTGCGGTTTCATATTTTGTGGCGAGTGCCGCCAGCTTTCCTACACGCTCCTTGCTCTCAAAGAATTTCTTGTAATGCTTCATGGCACGGCGGAGCTGTGTTGTCTGGGGAATTTTCAGTTCGTTCATCTGCATGGAAACGAGATCGGCACGAAATTCCTCGCTGTATAACTGTATATCCCTAAGCCAGTTGTCCTCACGCTTTTTGTAGGTCAGAGGGTCATATACAAGATAATTCGACTGCGTGTCCGTCTCAGATAGTAGCATTTTCGCTTCAAAAAAATTGTCACCGGTCAGCTTTAATATTTTCACATCGGTCAGGTCAAGTTCATCAAGCATGGATTCAAACTCACGCTCGGAATCGAACCAAAATATGATCCTGCGGTCGTAGCAGTCGGGCAGATCTTTCGCAAAATGCTCCGCCAGACTGCGGTTAATATTATCAATCGTCATTTGATCCTCTCCAGTATGTCCGCAAATTTCGCATAGTTGACCTTCACACCGTCGTCAAGGTCAATGTCTATCATCATGTCAGCGAGGTGGTGGACTTTCTCCTCGTAGGTGTTTATCTCAGTGAGCTGTGCGGTCAGCTTTTCCTGACGCTTTTTTAGCTTCACACGGTCGGACTGTGCCACCGAATCTATCTGCTCGGAAAGCAAGGAAAGCTGTGTGCGGTAGCGTTCCTGCAACTCGTGAACGTAGTCGGTGCGAACGGTCGCAACGGTGGTGCGCTCCCAGCGGTGCATATACACAAGCGCCTTGAAACCGTTCTTTTTGCCGGAGCTGAAAAGCCAGTAAATCGGCCTTTTCTGATAAATTTTGCAGTGGTCGGCATAGAAACCGTTCAGCAGATAACTGCGTATCACCTCACGGGGCGTACCCTTGCCGCCAAGGGCATCTGCGATGAATTTCAGGTTTTCGTCAAGCGTGTCCTCGCCATAAGCTTTCGCCACGAAATCCACGATCAGCCCAGTGAGGTCGGTGGGCAGGTAATCGTCGTCGCATATTGGCAGAACGTTGTCCTTGACGGGAATTATCGTCTTGTATTTCGTGCTGTCCCACTCACCGCCTGCGTAGGCAAGCCCCTTGACATCGAGGGAATATCTGCCAAACCAACAGCCCACGGCATAGCTTATCAGGCTTTTTATCTCACGCTGTAGATCGGCTTTTCTGACGGTCACGTCCTTATCCTCCACCTCGGGGGTCAGCTCGTCCTGCAAGCCGTAAATGTCGATGAAAATGCGGTTGAGTTCTTCCTCGTTGGCTTTTAGCTTCTGGAAACGGGCTTCGCATTCTTGTTCCCAGTTTTTGTATTTATCGGATATTAGTGTTCCCATTTTAATTATCCTCTTTCAATTCCCATTTATCATCTTTGAGAATGAATGAATACTTTTCACTCACATTACTCTTGATTGTATTTAAAGTAATAGAAAATTCTGCACCATCATTGAAAAAAGTTTTACCAAATTCAAACAGAAAATCATGCTTTCCTGCTGAATATACATCTGTAGCTGTATGATTATCTGTCTTACGAAGAGTAACTATTTTCTTTTCGCCTTTTTCGGTTATCTCAACATTATTCAAACTAACTTTCACATTTTTCATGCTTTGAGTAAACTCAACTGTTATTCTTTTTGAAGTATTATCATTGTCCTTATACTCCACAATCTTTACAAAATCATTCATAAAATATACCTCCTATTAAATCAACGGGTGCTTTTCAAAGTCCCATGATGTTTCAAACGAATCCCAATCCTGTTTGCTTATTTCTATATTCTTCTTAACAATATTATCTACTTGATCTTTTTTCTCCTGCTGAAGAAGAATTGGAAAACCTCCAACTACACCATTACTGCAATTCAATGTTGGAGCAAGAATCGAAATAACCATTTCCATATAGCAAGAATTAAGCACACCCAAAATATAATACATATTCTCATCATTGGTTAATGAAACCGGTCCAGCATCACCTAACACATGATCATTGTCTATAATGGCTCTAAAGCTTTGCTTAGCAGAAGTAACTAAACTCCAAGTAATACATTTTCGGAAATACATTGAATCATTAATGTTTCCAGAGCCTTTGAAAGATTTAATATCTAAACCATTCTCACCCCAATTAACTACATATTCATGATTACCATACCATTTTCTATATTCCCCCCCTTTATTATAAGGCTTGAACTGATATAGGAATTTTGTGTATGAAATCTCATACCACATTTTAAGCCACAAATTATTATTTCCAGTGAACATTCCTTTGCGGGCAGGAGCAATTTCGTTAAGTTTGATTCCGTCTTCAAAAGTTTTGACAAACGCCTCACTCACCCAATAAGCCACCGGCGAGCCAGGAATTTTGGAGAAGTTTTCTTGCTTGGCTGCAAAACGCTTATCACCGCTCAAAAACAGGTCACGCTTTTCATTCTCGCCCACAGTGTCAACAAGCCTTGCGTATGTACCCTTGTAGTCCTTGATATGCCCCGTCATAACAAACGCTGTTGTCTGCACGACCTCGCCGCCTATCTCATCAAATGCTCTTGCACCGAGGTGCGCCATGTTTACCGTTGTTTTCAGCATCAGCTTACGGCGTAGATTTTCATAGCTTGACAGGAACATGAAAGCGTGCTGTGTAATCATCGCATAGAAACCGTGTGGCTTTGCAAGCTGTCCGCACTTCTCAATAAAGCAGGCGAACAGATCGGATTTACTGTCAGGAAACTTACTCTTGACAAACTCCGACAGCTTCGCATTCATTCCCGAACCGCCCATATATGGTGGATTTGTGCAGACTACATCATACTTCTGTGAAAGTATCTTGTATATCTTCATCATCATGTCAAACTGTCGCATATTCAGCCCGAAGGTGGGCATAAAGTCGGAAAAAGCGGTGTCGATATCCGCAGGGGCGGTGACGGTCATCAGCGAGCCGTAGGTATCGGCAAAGGCGAACTGCTCCGCAAAACGCCTGATACTGCCCGAGAGCATATCCGTGTCAGCACCCATAACATCGGCAAAATTCGCAAGATTCGGCTGATTTTCGGGGCTGCAAATGCGGCGGTTGTACTGCCTTGCTTTCATCATCACCGCAAAATACGCAAGCTGATAGGCTCTGCGGTCGATGTCCAGCCCGTAGAGATTATTTCGCAGGATAGACTTCGCCGCGTCACGCTCGCCCCAGCCGCAGGAACGATAAATGTCGATAAGCACATCGAAGGCATACACCAGTATATGTCCCGAACCCATACATGGGTCGATTATCTTGATATTTTCTGGTTGAATATTTTTATATTCCGCCCTGATCTTTTCTAGCTCAGCCTTGACGGGATCCTCCTGTTCGGCTTCATCAAGATAATATTTCCAGTCAGCATCATCGGGCTTTCCGTGACCCTCAGCCCAAAGCCGTCCAAGGGAATTTTCCACCATATAACGCACTATCCAGTCGGGCGTAAAAAGCTGGGTAGCCGCAGGGATAGCCTGTGCAGAGATCTTGATATTCTTCTTTAGATCAGCGAAAACCTTGTCTTTCGGCTCGGTGTTGTAATACTGATACAGCCAGCCGATTATCTGCACCTGATCTCTCCAGTCCTCCTCGGGTATCTCGGTTATCATCTTAGCAATAACGCTGTCCTCACGCAGCAGATTTCTTGGGAAAAGCAATTCCGTCCAGCCGCCTATCTGCTCAAACATCTCGGGCAAACCCTTGTTCAAAGCATTGCACTGCGTGATGATAATATATTTATATAACCGTTCGTTCTCCTGATTTTCGAGCAGCTCTAAAATAAGCTCCTTATCAAGCCCGTCGATCTCAACATTAGCTGCGTCGGAAAGCACCTCGGGCTTGAAATTTCCGCTCTCGTCCGAGAATATTCTCGTATGGGACGGCAGATAATTATTGACCTCCATGAACCGCAGTGCGATGAAACGATTGAACCAAGTATAGGCGGCTTCCTCCATCGTCTGCGTAAAGCCGTTCTGACGGATATTTGCGATAAGCTGTGAACGCTGATTTTTCTCCGCAGCCGTAAGAGACCGTCCGTTGACAGACTCCTGCGCAGGGTCATTTGTGCCGTTCTCCGTCACTTCAAATTCATAAGCAAGCTGTGTTACAGCATTGATAAGCATTACTCTCGCTTCAACAGCGAAATTTTTGATAGCAGTTTTGTTCATATTTTCATATCTCCTCAGATTATATGCAGAACATCGTGACCGTTCAGCTTGTCCATGAGCGTCCTTTTGACCTCCGCAATATACTCGTCAATATCGGCTTCACTTTGCAGTTTCATCGTGTGGCAAACTGCACTGCGGCTCATTGTCACGGTATCAATATCAGGTTCGTCAACGACAACGAGTTTTTGCAGATATTGCTGTCTGATATTGCCGATCTGAATTTTCATCGCATCGAGATTTATGAGTTTGTCTGCATTTTCAGTTGCGGTTCGCTTTTCTGTCAGCGCATCGTCCGCCCTCTGCACGATGTCACCCTGCTTTATGTCTGCGGTCTGGTGTATCTCGCCCATAGCCGCCTGTATCTCGCCGATGACCTCCTCACGCTTTTGCGACAACAGCTTTTGATAATCCTCCTGCACCGTTTGTATAAGTTCGGGCAGTTCGCTGATACGCTTGTAAGGCTTCTGCATGGCGATTATCTGCTTTATCTTTTCGACAACCGCAAGTGTATTGTCCTCTGTCTGGAAATACTCTTTTTCCTCATTCACACGCTCCACCTGCGACCTTGCATTATCGAAAATGCTTCTCTGAACACGGAAAAACGTATCCACCTCAGACATATCCTCCGCAAGTTCAAGGAAATCTTCCTGCATATCCACAGCCTTTTTCAGCAGAGCGATATTGTCATTTTTCTGCCCCAAAAGCTCATTGCACAGCTTGATACCGTTCTCCACAACACCCCTGCCGGGATAAGCATTTGCACTATATTCTTTTATAATCAAGTCATTCAGCTTGTTACGCTCAGTTTCAAATTTTTCTATGATATAAGCAATAATTCCGTCCTCATCATCGGGTATCGCGCCCAAAGTGCAGTTGAAATATTCGCTCAAAAACTCCCTCGCCTTTTTGATAAGTGCAGTCGGAGGAGCGATTCTGAACCCGATGATCGCCTTGTCTATTTCCGTTCTCTTGCGAAGATAATCGGGCATTTTTTTATCACTCGGCTGAATGACAGCACCGCCGTATTTGAGGGTCAACTTTTGACTTGCGATAAGCTCGGCAGTCACCCCTGCTATGTCGATCTCTCGCCAGCCGTAGGGAATAGCCTGATAACGTTTCTGAATATCCCCCATAGAGGTCGGCAACTGTTTCATTTTCTGAATGTCAAGATATTGATATAATTCTTTGACAGCCTCGGCATTTGGTGACTCCGCACCATCAAGCATCATCTGCTTATCACCGCTGAGTATCTGCAAAATATCTGCATCGCTGTCATAATTCTTTCGGACGTAACTCAGCTTAGTATAAACGCTCTCCACGAGAATCGACATTGCTCTTTCGATACGTTCCTTCACCGATGAAACCTTCAGTGTTAATTTATCGCCTGCAACGTAAACTCTGCCCTCAGCGATAGCCGCCGAAATAAGCTCCTCCGCACGTTTTTCATGTGCCGATGCCTGATTCTGCCTGCCCCTGATAATACTCTGTATCATCTCGGGGAGCTGTGCCACGTTCTTGCTTTTGACATAGCGGCGAATCTTCATGGCGTCTTCCAGTTCTTTAAAATATGGCTGACTTTCCGCAAGCACAACGATAACTTCATTGTCCGCCGCTGATCTCATGAGAAATACAGAATCATCTGTTGTGTATATCTCCGATGCTACTGTGATAAAATGTAATGCCACCGAGCCTGTCAACTGTCCGATAACGGTTTCGTCGATACGCTGATCGTAAGGAAAATCATATTTGCCGTACTTGAATTTCTTGCTGACAAACAGCTTTCCAAAGATAATATCTGAAATTGCCTTGGTGATTATCGCACTGTCAACAGGGGTGTTCTTTATCTCACGGGCAATATCCTGTTCATCATCGGTCAGGAATGTATATGTATCTCCTGCGCGGGAAACATAGTTTTGAGAAACAAGCCTGTCAAGGGACTGCTGTATCGAAAGCCTTGTGGAAACCTTGTCGGTTCGTATATCGTCCGCCATAAGAATGCTTATATTGTCAATATTCGCCTTGACATCATCGACATATCTCACAAGGTACAGCAGCTTTAATATATTTACATCTGTCTGTTCAATACCATCACGATTGTCGGCAGCATTCTGACATCGGTCGATAACACGGCGGATAGAGCTTTCTAGGAAAGTATGCACTGTGTCATAGAAAAGATAGAACGGCACAAGAGCATACTCGTCCCTGTCCTGAATTGCCTGTGCCGCCTCCTGAAATCCCGACAGCATGGAACGCTCACCACCGGAAAGGTGCTTGCCCGAATTGCCGTGCTTGCGTATTTCGGCAAGGACGTTTTGCATCAGCCTAAACTGATACGGCACAAAGGGATAAGTCTCGATAAACTCGCCCTCGCCCGCATAGCCTTTCAGGTCAAGAACGGCATTATTGAACGTGAACAGATTTTTCAGCACCTGATTATTTTTCTCATATTGCAGGCTAAGCACCTGTTCTGCTGTATCGGTCTTGGCAAGGATACGCTTTTTGATGACTTCATCAACGCTTGAGGAGCTAAGGCTCAGACGGGTATTGAATCTGCCCTGAATCTTTGAAAAATCATCACCGCTTATCTTGGTAATGCTGTCGATAGCCTCCTGCGAAGTCACCATGACCCACACTCTGCCGCCGCATTTCGTGCCTATCTCTTCAACGATAGTCTGTAAGTTCAGCATGAGGTCAGAATCCGAGCCGATGTACTGACCGACTTCATCTATCATGAACATAAGGCGGTAGTCCCTGCCCTTGCTATCGATATACTCACGAATTTCCTTCACGAGCTGTTCGATACTAAGCTCAATTTCTTCCTCGCCGTTGAACCAGTTTCGTGCTGCAGTTTCACTCATATTGAGGGCTTCGGACATAGCTTCTACAATATCGTCCTCAAAGAAAGCAAAGGAATCACGGCTTTCTTCCCAAGTACCACCGTTGATACGCTCAAAGCATTCTCTGAACTGCTCCGTTTTACCTGACTTTGCGATGAACTGCTCCAGTTTTGCGACTTTCAGATCGTTGCCGTAAAATCCCTGATGTTCATAGAATACTTTTGCGAAAACTCTTAAAATAGCCGTTTTATCTTTTGTCAGAGGGCTTTTGGAGTCTATATTGAAAAGAATAGTTTCGGTAGGAACTTTTACACAGTTTTCAAGCTGTGCGAACATCATGGGGTCATCGAACTTATCCGAGAAATACTGCACTGCCTTTTTTCCACCAACCGTCTTATTCGCAAGCAAATAGGACAGCATTTTCAGAAAGTGAGATTTACCGCTTCCGAAAAAGCCCGAGATCCACACACCTATCTTGTCGGTGGGCTGTTCCAACGAACGTTCATAATGATTCAGAAATGTATTGAAATGACGGCGCAGCTCTCTCGTGATAATATACTCCGAAAGTTCCTGCACGATAGACTGTTCATCATCCTGTGCGACCTTGATAACACCGTTAATGTCACGGTTGATGTCGGATTTATAGATACTCTGTAAACGCATAAAAAAACTCCTTAGATCATATTGAAAGCACGGTAGTAGTTGCCGTCCTCAAATTCTGCAAACAGTGAAAGTTCCTGACCATTGTAAGCTCCTGGATAAAGCATCACCACGGGAATATCAGAGAAGATATGTTGGATATTGTCAAGGATATTGTGAGACCGCATGAACGGATAAACCTTTCCGACTCCGGTAATCAACAAAATATCCCCATGCTCATGCGGCTCGTATTTCATTTTTTCTACAAAGGCTTCGGGCGAAACAGCTTTTTGCAACTGTTTAAGCAGACACTCCGAGCCTTTTTTCTTCTCCATATTGGGAATGCCTTTCAGGATCCGCTTTTCCTCGCATATCCGCAGGAAAATCTTATACAGATCACACTCCACGATACGAAATGGCTGTCCCTGTGCATTTATCAGGTCAGCAAAATAGCTCCGCACAAGCATTTCGTCCTTTGGTTCGTAGCAGAAAACGTGTATCCCGACTTCATTTGAAAGCCCCTTGTTGCTCAGAAACACTTCATCTGAAAAGCGTTTTTTTATCTCATTAAGTTGGTAAATAATATTACTCATAGTCCGTACCTCAATTAAAACAATTAAAAGCCGCAAGTGCATCTGTGTCGCCTTTGGAACGTATCAATTCATCAAGCTCGGGATACAAATATACAGGAAGCAAGGTCTGCGACTTCGAGCTTTCAAGATATTCGCACTCTACAAGAAAACGCACCAACACCTGCTTAAGCTTTTTCATTGTGGATTCGCTCCATTCACTGACAGCAGGCACTTTTTCGGCAAGGGACATAAAGAACACATTCACATCTTTCACCGAAAAATCAAGCTGCTGTGAGCGATATTTCTCACCGATGACCTCGATCATAAAGTCATAGACGATACTGTTTTCGCACATGATCGCATACAGGTTCACCTGCTTTGCAACTTCGGCAGATGCATCTGCAAGCAGCCTGATGGCAGCTTCATTATCAACTGCGTCTATGCGCTTGAAACAGGTATTGGTGATCGTTTTTATCATTCGCTCCGTAGGAAACTGGAACAGATTTTCGCTCTGTATCTCACGATATATCTCATCACGGCTTCTTCCCCGACCAAGTAGCCCTGCGACTATTTTTATCTCATAAAACAGGAACTGCTCACGGGTGAGTCCGCCGCTGTAATGGTTTTTGTGCATTTATTGTCTCCTCCCTATATATAGCCTGAATCGCAATTAGGATTCTGAGATTTTTCTCAAAATATATGCATTCGAGATTATCAGCAAATAGACATGTTCTTTCTTCATTATTCAGTTTTCAAGATGCAGTTTTGACACATTTTTACACTAAAAAAGCATAGCAAGTTTATTCATGAGCTTTCTTTCATGAACATAATCAGGGTGGACATACCTGTTTAGTGTGATATTTACCGTTTTATGGCCGAGAATCATAGAAAGTGTTTTCACATCAAACCCGTTTTGAATGCAATTTGTTGCGAAGGTATGTCGAAGCCCATGGTATGTGTGATCACCGGAATTTGATTCCGACAGAACCCTTTTATACCGATACTGGTAGGCACGAGGTTCAACTATCTTTTCACTTCCCGAAAGAACGTAGTAGTTATCATCGCCTTTAAATGCCATGAAATATTCTGCAAGGAACTCCGGTATTGCGATCTCTCTGAATGATGTATCGCTTTTAGGGACGGAGATAATAATTTTCGTTTTTTTACCATCCGAATTGCAGGTGCAGATTCGCTGAACTGTACGGTGTACATATAATACCCGATTCTCTATGTCTATATCAGCCCATGTCAGACCGCATAATTCGCCGATTCTCAGACCCATATAAAGTGAGATCAAAATCCCCAGACCTGTAAGTGTCATATGTTCCTTAATGTGTGAGATAAGGACTTTCTGGTCATTATCACTGATTTTTTCTATTTTCTTCTTTTCTATTTTAGGAAGTATGACATTTTTCAGAGAAAGGCTGAAACCATACTCTTCCTGTGCATATATAAGCATCGACTTAAAAACGGTTATAATATCTTTTATATAACTTGCGGAGAACCCCTCTGAAAGTTTTTTGTTTATGAAATTGTTGAGCTTAACTGCATTTATATCCACACAGGGAATGTCGCCAAATTCAGGAATAATATGCTTTTCAAACTTGTTGCAGTAATTGACAAATGAGGATTCTTTGACACGGTTTGCGATTGCAGTGATCCATTCCCGATATACTTCCAAAACGCTGATACACTTTCCGCTCTGAAATCTTAATTCTACTTCCATTCCAATTTGCACCTTTTTATAAGCATCATCATAGGTGTTTCCGTAAACATATTGATAAACAGCTTTGCCGGATTCATCTCTGTCGATGATAAAGCGTCCCATGAATCTTCCGTCTTTTCTTTTGGTAATACAAATATCCAACTTACTCGCCTTCACTTTCTATTGTTGTTATCACACAATATTTATTGTTCAAACTATACAGAATTAACAAAATTAACAAATGCACAAAAATACATTGAAAAAAATCGCCGATTATGGTATAATATGAATAATTATAACATAACGGAAAGTCATGAATTAATCATTAAGAATGTATTTTTTGACTGTTTCTCGAATGCATATATTTTGAGAAACGACTATACAGTCAAAATGCTCATTTGTTCCTTGATATTCAAGACTCGTATTTATCCAATAATACATTAGTTTTCCTCTATCATCAAAGCCGTGATAATATCGAGCATAATATCGCTGTCGCTGATAACACTGCACAAAGCCTTTTCGCCACGAATAATATTTGCATGGGTGTGAAATCACCCATGGCTGTTTTGCCCACGATGAAAGTCTATCTGATATTGCTTTGAACGTTTGCTCCCCTTGTCAAGCCGTGCCAACACTTTTCGGGTGATATTTTCTTTTTGTATTAAAATTGATTTTTCCTCCTCTCTCTAAAGTTCGCCATTAACATTTTAGCGAAAATGTCACAAACTAATATTAGCGAAAATGTTTGGAGGTGTTATTATGATCACTGCAACAGTAACCGATGTTCAGAACAATTTTGGTCATTATCTGCAAGCTGTTCAGCAGGGTAACGAGATCATTATTCTTAAAAATGGTAAATAAGTAGTCAGGCTTGTTTTCCATGAATCAAGTATATCTTTTCTTACCGATTCACTCACAAGTGTTCTTAAACATGATTATGATGATAAAACAATTCTTATAGAAAAGAAAAAGCACTTTTTGGTGACCGTAAGATGACAGCCACCAAAAAGTACTTTATTAAGTATTCAATTTTAGACACGGAAATAGTGGACAGCACTTCAAAAATTTATGAAACACTGTCCGCTAATGAAGACTATTTATTTGTTGTCAACAGGATTTCTATCAGCGTTTTTGGATTTCCCAAGTTTTCAGGTTTTTTATCGTTTCAACCACGAAAATCCTTGATCCTTCGGGCTTTAAATGCTCCTTAAAGCCTACCAATTACCACTATTGCCGGATAGGGTCAACAATATCGTATTTCTCAAATTTGTCAACATGACAAAACCGCCGCAACCAAACTCGGCTGCGGCGGTAATTTTATCTGCTATGAATTATTGTTCTTGCTGTAATACTCTGTCTGCTTATCGTAGACCACTTTCGGCGTGTAACGCTTTATGGCCTTGTTGTTCACCTTGATGTCAAGCTTTTCTACCCAGCTTGTTAATTTCTTCTGAAATTCATCGCTCTTCATTTCTTTTAGAAGATCTTCATGATTGTCCTTGGCATATTCTGTATCTCTGTCCTTAATATCGCCCTTGATAAGAATGTAATATGCGTTATCATCCTCATAAGCTGTTGCAACGTCTGTGCTCATACCGCTTACTTCTTTGAGTATCTTGCCGTTTGTAGTGTCTTTCTGTGAATCGTCCATAGCACCGTAGTTCATCATTTTCTCATTTGCATATGGGTCAGGTGCAGAAGAAGAACTGTCTGTGGAGGAATCTGTGTCTGACGCTGCTGTGCTTGAATCTGCTGTGCTGTCAGAAACTGAAGATGTGTCATCGCTTGCTGTGGAGCTTGTGTCGCTTTCTGCTACAGAAGAAGTGTCGTCAGAAGTCGTGCTGCTGTCTGCTGCTGATGAATCGCTGTCAGTGGCGGAGCTTGAATCTGAGGCTTTCTTTGAAGCAACATAGTCGTTGTACTCGTCTATAATGCTGTCGAAATCGTCAAACGAAACGCCCTGAGCCTTTTCAAGGAACTCATCCCTTTTTGCCTTGGCTTCCTCATTTGCAGCGTCTGCTGAGTCTGTAGAAGAATCGGTGGCTGATGATGAAGAATCAGTTGATGCTTTAGTTTTTGCAAAGGAAATGGATTTATATCTCAGGTAGTTATCATCAAGATACTTCACCATTTCATCGTCTGAAACGGCTTCCTCGCCGCCCTCTGCATAGTAGTGATCAAAAAGCTCTTCCCTCATTTTCGAGCCTTTGAGTGCAAGCTTCACAGATTCCTTTGAGATACCCTCTGACTCGTAAAACTCGCCCTGAGAATCCCATGTGCTGCTTATGCTGTCATTAATGGACTTTATATCCTCATCTGAAAGAGTAAGTCCAAGCTCGTTGAACTTGTCAACTACAGCCGCATACTCCTTAGTTGCAGTGAGAGCATAGTCTGAAAGATACTCGTCAAATGCCTTTCCGTCTACCTTCTGATCGAAATAGTCTTTTTTGATGCCTTTCTGATAATACATCATCGTCATTTGATATGACATTTCTGTAAGCTCATTATAAATGTAGATTCCTGCGTTTATCTTGCTGTCACCTGCTGTCATCACATAGCTTGTGTCTGAGCAAGAGGTAAGGCTCGCAGTACAAAGCAATGCGGCAGTAAGAGCAGCCGTTATTTTTTTAGCTTTAGCCATTTTATTATCCATTTCCTTTCCGAAAAAAATCGTCTTACTAACAGGCAGAAAACCGCCTTAACTTTTACATTATACTACATTTGAGCCTATAAGTCAAGTGGATATGTGTCTCTCACACGCAAAAACGGACGATCACTGACCGTCCGTTGTAATGCACTGATATTTTATCTATTGCTATTTCCTGTTTTTATGTCTTTCCAATTTACTTGCGTACATTATCTTATCCGCCTGTGTAAACATATCTTCAAGCTCGTGGATATCTGTTATATGTTTACAAATACCGCCTATACTAACGCTGACCTCAAACTCGTTACCTGCAAACCTGTTATATACTTTAAGGCGGTCGTTGACCCTTGCAGAAAATCGTTCAGGATAGTTGTCGTTATAGTCGTTACAGCCTATCACCACAAACTCATCGCCGCCTACCCTTGCACATATCTCATGATTTTTTGTTGATGCCAAAACTGCGTCTGCGATCGCTTTTATTGCAATATCACCGCAGTTATGGCCAAAATTATCATTTATCTTTTTAAGGCAGTCCAGATCGCAGACAGCGATAAAAGCCTTATTTTTCGGATCTGACATTCTGTCAATAACAAACTGGATATTTTTCTCAACACCTATTCTCGAATAAACACCTGTCATAGCGTCACGGACTGCAAGATTAGCTATGGAGTTTTGTATCCGCATTGATTCCAGAGCATTGCTTACATGATTTGTCCAATTACGATAAGTGATATCTATCGTTTTTATTTCGTCACCGTAAGACAATACAGCATAACCATAGCACCGATCTATAAAATGCACCGGGGTGATAAAGAATGCACAAGGGCTTTCACGCTCTTCTTCCAGATCAGGAAATATCTCTTTGAGTTCAAAAGGATCATGAAGAGTTCTGCTTTTGCCGTCAACGTTTCTTATATAAAGCACCATATTTTCTGTATATTCCTTTGGAACAGCGGATATCTCACCGACTATCTCATGCTCTCCAAGGCAATCCTCATTAAGGCAGAGATAATATCTCTTCTGATCGAGTATAAGATAGAGAAAATATTGTATCCTGGCCATCAGATCATCGGGATCTTTAGAGCAAGCCATTATATCGGTCATATTGCTGTCCAAAAAGTCATGATAATTCATCTTGTTCTGAGATGATAAAAGATCACGCTTTGTATAGCTATAGTCCTCATGACAGCCGCAGGAAGCACCTATCTCTACCTTGCCGCCGTCCTCTATAAGACCCTGCGGTTCAACACCTTTGATCCTTGCCTCAATGGTCATTACTGCGTTCACACCAGTTTCAAAGATCGGCGGTGAGCAAGAGGTTATAGCTGGCACGCAATGGATAGCCTCGTCTATTGCGTCATAACCTGCAACTATCATATCCTCAGGCACGCTCAAACCGTTTTTCTGATATTCATGTACAACGCCTATAGCCATATAATCTCCACAGCAAACGATAGCGTCAGGCTTTTTACGTCTGCCATAGATGATATTATTTGCCACCTCTGCCGCTTTATCATACCAGAAGCCTCCGTCAAAACAGACAAAGTCTGGATCATACTCTATGCCATGCTTTTCAAGGGCACGCTTATATCCTGCAAGCCGTTCACGAGTGGTGGCAGTCTCCAGCGGACCGCTCAAAAAAAGTATCTTCCTGCATCCATGGACCTCGATAAGATGTTCTGTCAATTGCATAAAGGGTTTTTCGTCACGGGTATAAATACTTTCATAGTCCTTATAGCGTCCATCTATAAAAACCACAGGAACATGACATTTTTCATCTATATCCCTGCATATTTTGTCAAAAAGCCCAGGCATTTTTAATGTATCTGCCAGAACGATAACGCCATCGAGCTTATCATAATTTATAGCGTCATATATCTGCATTTCTCCAACAGACACTGCTTTTAAGAATGACTCTTTGACAAAGCTTGTGAAGATAAGCACATCATAGTCAAGCTGAAAAGCCTTTGTCATTACGCCTTTCAGCAATCTTTCCTGATAATAGCTTTCTGCTTCAGACAATATCACTCCAATGCGTTTTCTTCCCAAAATGTCTCACCTTCCCTATAATGTCGCATTTAGACGCACTGCACCCTACAGTTATTCGAATATTATATCACATTTGCCTTGAGTTGTCAAAGGCATTTTGTGAATTTTCGTAAACATTTTAACGGCTATTTTATTTTTGCGGTAAAATTATTAAGCTATTTTCAATATTACCAATGCATATATTTGATTAAGTTTGTTACAAATGAACTAAATAATTCACTTAATCGTTTTCTGAATTGCGAAAATTTTCGGTAACATGGAATATTGTTAATAAAGCATCGCAGAGAAAACTTTTTTTACACAGTACTTCTGAATAAGAAAAGAACAAAAAAAGTTTCAAAAATGTCTTGACAAGTAAAAGATCATATGGTATAATATTAAAGTCGCTTGGATAGTGTGACACATATAAAAAAATGATAAACTGGAGAAGTCGCCTAGCCCGGTTTATGGCGCACGACTGGAACTCGTGTATGGGTTAATAGCTCATCGAGGGTTCGAATCCCTCCTTCTCCGCCAAAAAGTCTCGTAAACACGTTGTTTGCGAGACTTTTTCTTATATGCAGAAGATAGGATAAAATACTCTGGAAAAATCGAATTGGCGACGGAAAGGCGACGTAATAGGATAAATAAAATATAGGCAGGATACACTAAAATACGGCAGGAAGTAAAATACTCCCTGTCGTATTTCGTTTTTAGGCTGAAATATCAAGAACATAACACGATTGTCATAGCAAAAATGCGGCGATTTTTGCAAATCGCCGCATTTGCTCTATGCTGCTCGTCCAAAGTGGACTCGCAGAGGAATATGGAAAGGAGCAGCCTTGTCAAGCAAGTCTGCTCCACTCGTACAAGCAGTCCAACGTGTCCGTTGAACTGCTCACCGAGATGTTCTATCTACTGAATGTAATTCTTTATATAGTTGATTATTAAAAAAGTGAGGAAAAAAGGAATTTGGGAATTCAATCATCTACATCACAACGTTCATCTAAATTTTCAAAAAAGCACTTCACAATATTCTGAGCAGACTCAATCTCCTTAGTCGAACGTCCCTGCATAAGTTTCTTCCATTCATTAAAAAGAACAAGCTCATTCTTTGGCAATTCGCCAAACAGCAAATGGTCTGAACTCACTTGTAATATCTCTGCAATTCTTATAACAACGTCAGTACTTGGATTTCTTTTGTCCAACTCAATAAGTGCCATATAGCTTTCACTTATAAAAGCACGTTCGGCAAGCTGAGCTTGTGTAAGTCCTGCCTGCTTTCGAGCATTTCGTATTCTGCTTCCTATACTATCCATATATGCACCACCTATCTACTATATATAATTTTAACATTATTTCTTGAAGTATTTCTTTTCTTATAGTAATATTGTACTTGACAAATAGTAATGTTTGTGATATACTTACAGTAATAACAAGGAAAGAAGGTGCTATAAATGGATTTTCTTGAAGAATTAGCAGAAGCCGCTGTATTTGCAATTTTGTTAATTGAAAATGAAATCGACAACTAATTCACCAATCAAGCTGTCTATGAGTAACATTGGAACGACTATTGCATAAAAAAACGAACTAGTTTTACTTAAACATAGACAATGCAATGTTTATTATCACTTTTCAATGGATAGCAGAAAAGAAAGTAGAGGTTGATAACAATGACACGATTTGACAATGCAATAATAGGCAATGACCACCCATATTCCGACACACCTAAAGGAAAGAGTAAAGGCAAAGGAACTCCTTTTCCAAAGCCCCAGAAGCCAAAGGGTAAATAAAGAAGAGGTGCTTGTTATGAAATATAATGGTCCAGAATACGAAGACGATAATGATTACTACAACGATTCGAATTTTGCTGACAATGAATACTTAGAAGATTACCTAAGTTCAGAAGCAAGAGATGAAGGTGTTTCATTTTCTGATTATGAGTACAACAGAAGAGTTGATGACTATGGCTGGTCATCAGATGATGTAGACAACGGTGATGATGATTAATTAACAAAGATTTCCCTATCTTACAGCAATGTGAGATAGGGATTTTTTTATTTAGGAGCAAACATATGACAATATTAACAAAAATCAATCAACTAGATAATATCGACACTATAACAGACAGACTAAAATCGGATATATCTCAGTCAATATCAATTCTGAATACAGCATACGGAGTTGACAGAGATGTATATAACGATCTCGGCGGCTTCTGCTGCATAGTCTCAAAAGAAGAAGATATAAAATTTCTGCTTGATAGGTGGAACGTTGATATACTCAACGATATAAGCGAAGTGACCTTGGAAATAGACGGATACATAAAAAAGCTTTTCATCATAAGTTCCGACTATGCCATTGTTGCATACATAAAAGCAAGCTTGATAGACCAACTCAAATAAATAATGAGCTGGTCTTTTTCTTTGAAAGGGGGTTTATCTAATGGGCTATTTTGTGGCAGGCTTTTTCGCTACTCTCACAGTTCTTGTTGTTGTCGATACAGCACTGTAAAAAATTTTCATTGTGATTGGAGGTGAGATAATGATACTTGGACTTATAAGCTCCATTGCTGCAACTGAAAGTGTTGCAATGCTCATAGAAGGTTCTGCACTTGCAATAACTACATTCTATGCCGCCAAAAAGGGCAAATCAGTAAGAAGAAAATAAATTCAAAACATAGGGGCTTGCTTATGTGAGTCCCTTTATATGTTCCGAAAAGAGGTATACAGATGATAACAGAAAACAGTAAAATCGAGAATACTGTAATACTCTCAGATGATAATACACATAGATATTTACTATCAAGAATATGGAACACTTCAAAGGAAATTCCGTTATTCATAACTAAAACAGCAGGACAAGCTAATGGAGTTTTGCTAGACTTAACTACAAATATAATCTCATCAAATTTGTATAAGCTTGGCTATGGCGGTTTCTATGCTGTCAACCTATGCTCTGCCATAGATAGTAAAGCTGAACAACTCTATGATAAAGATACAGACGTAATAATCAAGAAATATTTGAAGTCTGTCAATGAAGTGATTATTGCTTGGGGTACACTAACCAACAAGACTTTGAAAAAGCGAGAAGAGAATGTTCTTGATATATTTCACAAGTCCAGTAAAAAATTGTTGTGCGTAACTGATAATCTAGGACATATGAACGTACACCCTTTGACACCTTCAGTAAGAAAAGATTTCTATATTGCTGAGTTCAAATAATCTACTACATACAGTTGTTCTTTTCTGCTGAGTCCGTGGCGAGTTTTTCAAAACTTGCCGCAACTACTCAGCAGAATTTTTTTGAATCATCAAGATAGAACTTTCCTATGCGGCAAGTGGGGAAAAACGAGCTTTGAGGACTCAGCAGAATGAAAAATAGCCTATCATAATATTATATGCAATCTTTTGTTGGAATATTATAGTGAAAATACACAAAAACGACGATTTCTGAAAAAATAATTTTTTTAGCACTCGAACACAGGGAGTGCCATACAAAACGTACGGAAATTTTCTGTCCAACTCAAAAAAACACCAAAAATGGCGATTGTGCAACTATACAAATCGTTCCAAAACCTCTTGCCAGATTGAAAAATGTGATGTATATTAGAGACAGAGGACAAGATAAGAAATCCTCTCCTTAATCTAAAGAAAGGAGGTGGATATTTTATGGACTCGTATAAAATTGAAAGGATAACTCAAGAGAAATACAATTCCTACCAAGAGCACCCTTTCTTTCCTGTCATAATTGAAAATGACTCCTTGTGGCTTGTAAAAAGGTTTGATAAAGACAACAGCCGTTATATAAAGATCTGGATATCCATACAGCTTGAAGTAACACAATACTTAAAAGACGAGGATACCAATGAAAAGTTTCTTAATATAACAGCTAAAACACCATTCGGCTTAGAAGAGAAAGTAATATCTGCAGACTGTCTGAATAAAAAAGATATTACAGAACTTCAAAAGAAGTGGTTCTTCGATGAAGCATATTCAAACATCTTGATAAGATATATGATACAAGCTTCAGAACAAGCTCCCCGTGTAATACTCTACAAGAGCATAGGCTGGTTTCAATATAAGAATAACCTCTATTTTAGAACAAATAGGGTTCTTCATAACAAGGAACTTGCAATCCAATTTCAATATGCAGGAGATTTGAAACTTGACAATAAAATATCCTCAAAATCAATCTACCTGAACGCACTAAATAATTTGCTGACAACAGACGGAAGTATGTTCGCAGTAGTCGCAGGTCTATCATCAGCTCTCTTGAGCTACTTAAAGCTCACATACTCAATGGAGAACATCTTGATACACATCTATGGAGACAGTTCAAGCGGGAAAAGCACTTTTTTGAAACTTGCACTTTCAATGTGGGGCAATCCAAACGAGCCACCGCTCTTCAACGAGTGGAACTCGACAACGAACGCCATATATGCTGCATTGTCCAACAATCAAGGCATAACAGTTGGCTTTGATGAAGCGAGCTGCTCCGCACTCGACTATTCCACGCTGATATACAACCTCTCACACGGAAGAGACAAGGCAAGGTGCAACAAAGACTCAAGTCTGAGAGAGTCCAAGACGTGGTCAACAACGATCATCTCAACAGCAGAGGAGTCTCTGCTCACCAAAACCAAAAAGAACAATGGAATCCGTGCAAGGTGTTTGGAGTTCGACAACCTGCACATAACTCAGAGTGCTGAACACGCAGAGAAAATCGACAGACTCATCTCACATAAAAATGGGATAGTAGGAGAAGATTTTGTAAGCTATCTTTATAGTAAACAACCTCGTATCGTGTTCAATGACTTCAAGCTATGTCAAAAATATTTGTCGAGGAAACTTCAAGACAAAGCTTGTCAGATAACAGACAGAGTAATAAAACACTATGCTGTTCTTCTACAAACGGCTCTATATGCATTGAGGATAGGCTTGTATATTGATACTCATTCAATAATCAACGTTCTTGTTAAACAGCACGAATACTTGCGTGATGAAACCAAGACAGCCGAAAGCCTACACAATGCGATATGTGAGTATATAGTCACACATAAAAAGCTATTTCCAGAAGCAGAGGAATTAAGATACGACAAATCTAGTCCTTGCGAGGGTATAACGACTGAGACATCAGTACTCTTAATTGAATCTGTCTTGCAAAAAATAATCTATGCAAATAACTTCACAGATATGAAAATGGCTGTAAAGTGGCTGTACAAAGAAGGCTATCTTAAAAAGCAGTCTGGAAAGTACTATCTGAAAAGAACAATATCAGGTTTCTCCGTAAAAGTATACGAGATATTGCAAATTGATGACAATCCCGAACCTAAAATAAGAGAACCACCTAAGTTCACAGGAATAAGAGTACAAAAAAAGAATGAAATCAACGAAACAAAAAATTTGAAAGGAAATGAATAATAATGGTTATACCAAACAAAGATAATCTTACAGTAATTGACTCATCAAACAATAGCTCGCACGGTAAAGGTACATACAGTATATCTATCGTGAACACAAAGACTAATGGCAGAAGGATAAAGCTTTCCCCTGCACTTTGGCAGGCACTTGACTGTCCAACGAACATTAACATTCTGATAGATGACAAGAACGCTTATTTTGTTCCAGATGAGAATGGAATAAAAATATGTGACGGAGGTATTATATACAATACAAATTCAGTCCTCACAATAACAGAAAAGTTCAAGATCGACTACTCAGGAGTTTCCTCAAGGAGCTTTTCGGCAAAATTGGAAACTGATGATAACACGAACGAGAAGTTTGCTTATGTGAACTTCATAGCCTAACTTCAGAATTCAAAGGGCAGAATTTTTTGTTCTACCCTTTGCCTAAAAATCACTTACTAAAAACGTAGTAAAAACTCTTTCAGATATATATTATAATATTGCGTGGTGAAAGACGTACTACTTTATATAAAAGGAGCAAATTATTATGACGAACAAAATTGAAAATCTATGTGATATACTCACACCTCAAGAAATCTCAGAGTTCTTAGGTATTTCCTATAACTCAGCCCTCAAACTTATAAAATATAATATGGTCTATTTAAAACTAGGCTCTAGATACAGAGTCACAAAGGAAAACTTCCTCAAATTTCTACAAACATCAACACCGTCACAGGCAACAATCAATAAATAACAAACATAAATAAAGACTATTCCGACCTAAGCAAAATCATTTTGCTTGGGTCGTTTTCAATTATAATGAGGTGACAATCAATGAGTATAAGAACAAGAAGAAACAAAGTAGGAAAAATAACTGGCTATCAAGCAGTAGTTGAGAGAGGTGAGAGTTCCACAGGCAAAAGACTAAGAGACACCAAAACATTCAAGACGAAGAAAGAAGCCGAAGCCTACATCAATCAGACAAAGAGCCACATACTCAACGGCACATACATAGAGCCTAATAAAATGACTGTCTCACAGGCACTTGACGAGTGGCTCGAAACACAGGTCAAACCTACACTAGCCCCTGCAACAGTAAAATCGTATCAATATAATATCAAAAATCACATTCGTCCAGCATTGGGAAATATTCAGCTCCAAAAGCTCACAGCAATGCAGATACAGAACTTTTTGAATGCTCTTGATAAGGAGAAGAACTTGTCTCATAGGTCTATGAAGTATATTTGCGATAACCTGCATAGCTGTTTGAAATATTTCACTTTCAAGAAAATGCTGTCAACAAACGAGTGCGATTTTGTTAAAGTACCTAAAAAGAGGCAAAAGCCTATAAGCAGTTTCTATTCCATAGATGAGATAAAAACGCTTATGCAGGCTGTTCAGAACGATAGATTAAGACCAGTTGTCTATCTAGGCTTAATGTCACTCAGACGTTCTGAAATGTGTGCTTTGACTTGGAGCGATATTGACTTTCAAAACAATGTGATCTCGGTGAATAAAAATCTTGTCTACATAAATGGCGAGTATATAATCGGAGACTGTAAAACAGAATCATCAAAAAGGCAAATACAAGTACCACCCACAATAATAAATCTACTGGGCGAATACAGAAGATACCAAATCAAAGAGAGAATGTATTGCAAAGAGGAATATATAGACAGAGATCTGATAGTCTGCAAATATAATGGCGACTATTTGAATCCTGCCACACTTTCAGCAAAATTTTCACAGCTATTAAAGAAACATAATCTAAGACATATTCGTCTGCACGACCTAAGACATTCCTACTGCTCAATACTTTTGAACGACCTGAATATTCCAGTCACAATAGTGTCTAAAAGTGCAGGACACACTAACACACAAGTAACACTGAACACATATTCCCACGTTGATTCAAAAATGCAGAAGAAATCTGCTGACGCACTTGAAGAGAACGTATTTTCAGACATAAATAAAAAGCTAGGCTAATAACAAAGGAACAGCCCACAATGAACTGTTCCTTTTTCTAACTCTTAAAAAGGCTTATGTAATTCGTTCGACCATTGACGATTCTGTAAATCAGAACATTGTTCACAGTTGTCTGAACCTTATAAAGAATGATATAATCTTCTGCAACAAGCTTTCGCAGACCTTTCTTTGAAAGGAATTCATCATTGATAAGAGGTGCAATAAAAGGCTGTGTAGAAAGATTGCTGATAGATTGGTCTATCATCTTCATAATACGAGCAGCCGCTTGTGGAGCGTACAATTCACTTGCAATATAGGAAAAAATCCTATCAAGGTCTTTCCTTGCGTGGGCGGTGAACTTAATGTTGTATATATCAGTAGCCATATTTTGCCCTCATTTCAGAAAGGACTTCCTCACCGTCAAATACATTGTCCTCTTCTACATCCTGTTCGGCTTCTGCAACGAGCTGATAGAGATGAATTTGCTCAATAAGTTTGTCATAAGCTTGATTGGACATAACTACCATATCACTATAACCATTCTTAGTGATAAAAACAGGTTCGTCAGTACTATGACAAAGCTCAGATATTCCGCTTGTGTTTTTCAAATCTTTGATAGGAATGATTTTTGGCATATATGACATCTCCTTATATCTTACTATGGCTTAATTATACCATAATAATTTCAAAAAGTCAAGTTCTGCTGTGCGACCTGCGGCGACGGAATAAAATAAATTCTGAATCAGAACAATCAAGACACCATAAGAACACAAAAAAATAATTGACAGACAACATTAAATAAGGTAAAATAAATCTAAATAATAATAAAACATCTTCAAACTGCTGTCGAGCGACTGGAACTCGTGTATGGGTTAATAGCTCATCGAGGGTTCGAATCCCTCCTTCTCCGCCATAAGTCCACCGTAATTTTGATAGAATTGCGGTGAATTTTTATGCTATAATGAGTTAGACAAATCGGAATTTATGGAGAAAAATGAAGTATGGAACTGTGGGACGCTTATGATAGAGATTTCAAAAAGATTCAAGGTGTAACTCTGGTTCGAGGAGAGGCAATTCCGGAAGGTTTTTTTCATTTGGTCTGTGAAATAATCGTTAGACATATAGATGGAAGTTATCTCATCATGCAAAGGGATAAAAGAAAGCATTTGGGCGGAATGTGGGAGGCTACAGCGGGTGGTTCTGCTTTACAAGGTGAAGCCCCTGTAACCTGTGCCGCTAGAGAACTTCATGAAGAAACGGGAATTACCTCCGATAATTTAGTGGAAATAGGAAGGGTGCTCCACCACAACCATAAATCGTTTTATGTGGAGTATCTTTGCATTACGGATATAGATAAGGATAGTATCGTTTTGCAAGAAGGAGAAACATCTAATTATAAATGGATTACGGCTGATAGATTGCTAAAACTGTCCAGGGATGAGTTGGCAACGCAGCGTATTCTAAATTTCATTGAAGAACTTAATTTATAAATTCTGGTTTGACGTGGAGTGGCAGTGGAGTTGTCAAAAACAATGCACCCCCTCAAATCGAGAACTGCACCCCCCTCTGAACCGAAGTTGCACCCCCTTTGATGGTTTCTATCAAAATTACGGTTCTTTGCCAAAAAGTCTCGTAAACACGTTGTTTGCGAGACTTTTTATTTTCTAAATATATGACACGAAGAAAACTTAATAAAGCAAAAAAATCGGACAGCCCGAAGACTGTCCGATTGAATGTTTTTGTGATTATTCTATGGTCGTGATGTCGCTTCCGAACCAAGTTGTTGATATCTCAGCAAGCTTGCCGTCCTGCTTCATTTCGTGAAGGATCTCCTCAATCTTGTCGCAAAGTGCCTGATCGCCAAGTCTGAATCCGATAGCGTACTCCTCTGGGTCAAGGCCGTCAGGAAGCACCTTGTAATCCTTGCCTGATGTGGATATCTCGTAGTTTGCAACTACTGAGTCAAGGAACGCTGCGTCTACCATGTTAAGCTCCAACTGCTGGAGGGCTTCAACATTTGTTGCAAGCTCTGTTGTTGTCGCACCATTTGCTACAACGTCAGATGCAAGAAGTGTTTCCTGTGCTGTTGAGCCGTTCTGTACGGCAATGTTCTTGCCTGCAAGATCAGCCTGTGAAGCAACGTCGATTGAGCCGTTTACAACGAACACCATTTCATTCTTCATGTAAGGCTCGCTCATGAGCATTACTTTCTTTCTCTCATCGCTGACAGAAAGGCCGTTCCAGATACAATCTATTGTGCCTGCATTAAGGTCCTGTTCCTTTGTATCCCAGTTTACAGAGTAAGTTTCAAGCTCTACACCAAGTCTTGAGCAAACTTCCTTTGCAACGTCGATATCAAAGCCTACAATGTTGTCGTTCTCGTCTGTGTAGCCCATTGGCTTGAATGTTGGGTCAAGACCAAGCACAAGCTTGCCTGAATCGAGAACCTTCTGAAGTGAATTATCCTCGCCTGTTGCAGCGGCTGTGCTGTTTGTGCCTGCTGCTGATGAAGAATCAGATGTGCTTCCGCAGCCTACAGCCAAAAGCATCATGGCAGCAGCGGAAAGTGATGCGATAGTCTTAAAAATAGATCTTTTCATTATTAACTTCCTTTCGGGTATCGTCAAAATACCATTTCATACGTTTTAACACTTTAATATAATAACATATTATAACGTCACTGTCAATTATCATTATTGCCCAAACCTTTGCAGGCTGTGGGTGCTTTTTCATAGAAAATGACCGCAGATAGGCGAAAATCAGCACTTACCAAGCTTTTTCGCTCTTTCCATAAATCTTGCATACTTGCCTGTTACCGCTTCTCCCTGTGTGATGCCTGCATTTTCCAGTATTTCCAAAGGCTTTTCGGGATAGTCAGCTGTGTATTCAAGCTCCAACTCATAGTCTGTCAAGCCGAGATATTCGCTTTTGTCAAGGCATATCTCAACATGGTCGAAATCGGTGCAGAGCTTGCGCTGAGTATACAAAGAGCCTGCAAGGTCAGCGGCAGGGAAATCGCTCCCCACAAGCTGTGAAAGCTCCTGTGCGGTGAGCTTTTCTGGCAGGCTGTCAAGCTGTTGTTCATACTCTTTTTTCACATGAAGCGCACCGTTTTCGGAGATAGGTGCTTTAAGCTGCAAAAAATATTTTTCGCCTATCTGCCTGACACGAATACTTGTCATGCCTGAATCTCTTTGCGGGATATAATAAAAATTGGTCTGCTCTATTATTTTGCCCCACTGAAAAAGCTTTTCTGCGGTGTTATATTGTTCTTTTGTGAGAGAAATTTTTATCTCACGTTCTATATTTTCGCTCATAATATCCTCCTGCTTTAATACTTTATTATATTATAACAATATCACAATACAATGTCAACATGAATATGGTTGACAAATTCCCATAAAAATAGTAGAATTTAATTAGTAATTTGATTATTTTAAGGAGAGTTTGAGATGTCAAGAATATTGACGCCACAGCAGAAGATAGAGCGGAGCATCGTTACTGATTTTCGCAGAGATATATGGAACAAATTCGTAATGGGATATGAGCGTTACGATATGATAAAGCCGGGGGACAAAATAGCGGTGTGCATATCAGGCGGCAAGGACTCAATGCTTCTTGCTAAGTGTATGCAGCATTTGCAGAAATATCAGGGAATGGACATAGGACTAGAATTTATTGTGATGAACCCCGGCTACAGTGACGCAAACAGGCAGAGGATAATCGACAATGCGGCGCTTATGGGAATACCCATAAAAATGTTTGAAACAAAGGTCTTTGATATTGCATACAACACAAAACGCAACCCATGCTATCTTTGTGCAAGAATGAGACGTGGCTGGCTTTACAAATTTGCGCAGGATCTTGGTTGCAACAAGATAGCTTTGGGACATCATTTTGATGATGTTATAGAAACCATACTCATGAGCATGGTATACGGAGGACAGATTCAGACTATGATGCCGAAGCTACACTCGAGGAACTACGCAGGCATGGAGCTTATCAGACCCCTGTACATGGTGAAAGAGGCGGACATTATCCGCTGGGTGGAGCAGAACGATCTGCATTTTATCCGCTGTGCCTGCCGTTTCACTGAGAGCTACGAGGGGTTAGAGAAAAAGGGTGAGGTATCAAAGCGTCAGGAAATGAAGGAGCTTATAGCAAAGTTTCGTGCCACCAATCCCAACATCGAAAACAATATTTTCAAGAGCGTTTATAACGTCAATCTGCGCACTGTGATACAATACGAATACAAGGGTAAGAAGTACAATTTTATGGACACATATGATGATTACGACCCAAGTGTTCAGGCAGATGACGATGATGATGAGGGAATAGAGTAAAAAAGTTGTGAAAAGGGCTTGACAAAGCGGCAGAGATAGTGTATAATATATTACTGTAATTGGTTTGCTGCTATGGCTCAGTAGGTAGAGCACGTCCTTGGTAAGGACGAGGTCACCGGTTCAAGCCCGGTTAGCAGCTCCAGCAGGTGCTTGCACCTGCACCCAAATCCGCTATCATTTATGGTAGCGGATTTTTTGTCGCCGCCCATGGGTACGATACCCTGCACACAAAAAACACCGCCCGAACTCCTCGGACGGTGTTATATTTTTATCTCGTATTACAGATTTGTATACTCCATAAGGCTCTTATCCACCTCACGGGCAACATCTCTGCCCTCTCTGATAGCCCATACTACAAGTGACTGTCCTCTGCGCACGTCGCCTGCGGCAAAGACGTTCTTCACGTTGGTCTGATGTGTGCCGTCGGCTGTTGCGATATTCGTTCTGCCGTCTACCTCAACGCCAAAAGCCTTTGTGAGATAGCTTTCAGATCCCAGAAAGCCTGCCGCAATAAGAACAAGCTCGGTTTCTACCTTGTATTCGCTGCCCTCAACAGGCTTCATTATCGTTCTGCCTGACTTAGGGTCTTTCTCTGGGGAGAGCTTTACAAGCACTGCGCCCTTAAGATTGCCCTTTTTGTCTTTGAGAAACTCCTTGACAGTTGTCTGATAAACTCTCGGGTCATGGCCGAACACACCGATAGCTTCTTCCTGACCGTAATCTGTCTTGCAGACCATTGGCCACTGCGGCCATGGGTTGTTCTCGGCTCTCGTGTCAGGAAGCTTTGGCATCATTTCAAGCTGCAAAACGCTATTTGCGCCATGTCTTACGCTTGTACCAACGCAGTCATTTCCCGTATCTCCGCCACCTATTACCATGACGTTCTTGCCCTTTGCGGAAATGTGGTTTTTATCCGTAAGACCGCCGTTCAGCAGCGCCTTAGTTGTGGATTTCAGAAAATCCACTGCAAAATAGATACCCTTTGCATCTCTGCCCTCGGCTTTGATATCTCTAGGATTTGAAGCACCACAACAAAGTATCACTCTGTCGAAGTCCTTGAGAAGCTCAGCCGCTGTGATATCCTTGCCCACATTAACGCCTGTGCGGAACTCGATGTCCTCTTCTTTCATTATGTTTATCTTGCGCTCGATTATCTGCTTTTCAAGCTTCATGTTCGGTATGCCGTACATAAGCAGACCGCCCACTCTGTCCTCACGCTCGAAAACTGTTACACTGTGACCTCTCTGATTGAGCTGGTCAGCGGCAGCAAGACCTGACGGGCCTGAGCCTATAACAGCGATAGTCTTTCCTGTTCTTACCTTTGGAACTCTTGCCGAAGCATATCCGCAGGCATAGGCATTTTCGATAATACCGTATTCGTTAGCCTTTGTGGTAACAGCGTCGCCATTAGCTCCGCAGGTGCAGGCTTTTTCGCAAAGTGCAGGACAAACTCTTGATGTGAACTCAGGAAAATTGTTCGTCATATGAAGTCTGTAATACGCCTGCTCCCAGTTGCCCTTGTATATAAGGTCGTTCCATTCAGGGATAAGATTGTTAAGCGGACAGCCTGAAAATGCGTTGCCTATCTTCATTCCTGCCTGACAGAACGGCACACCGCAGTCCATACATCTTGCTCCCTGCTTTTGCTGCTCCTTCTTTGAAAGAGGAGTGTGAAATTCATTAAAATTCTTTATACGTTCCTCAACGGAGAACGCTGCTGCGTCCTCACGCTTATAGTCCATAAAACCAGTTGGCTTTCCCATATCTCAACTATACTTGCTTTCACGGCAAGTATATCCTCCTTTCGATTTTAAAAGTACAATATCTCATGTGCGCAGGCTTACTGCTTGCCGTTGATGATCTGATAGAATGCTTCTATCTGCGCCTGATCGCTGCTCATACCCTTTTCTTCCATTGAAGCTATAGCAGACATCATCTTCTTGTAATCGTGAGGGATTATCTTCTTGAACTTAGGCAGATATTCCTCAAAGTTATCAAGAATACGCTTGCCCTTTTCAGAGCCTGTTGCGTCAACGTGCTGCTGGATAAGGTCTTTGAGCTGAATGATATCGTACTTCTCCTTGACCTCAGAGAAAAGTACCATTTCCTTGTTGAGTCTTGTGTAAAGGTGTCTGTCCTCGTCAAGAACGTAAGCTACACCGCCCGACATACCTGCCGCAAAGTTTTTGCCCGTCTTGCCGATAACTACCACACAGCCGCCTGTCATATACTCACAGCCGTGGTCGCCAACGCCCTCGACAACTGCCACTGCGCCTGAGTTTCTTACGCAGAAACGCTCGCCTGCAACACCGTCGATGAACGCCTTACCGCTTGTTGCGCCGTAAAGTGCAACGTTACCGATAATGATATTGTCCTCGGCTTTGAAAGTGGAATCCTTCGGAGGATAAACAACGAGCTTACCGCCTGAAAGTCCCTTGCCGAAATAATCGTTAGAGTCACCCACAAGCTCGAGGGTCAAACCATTCGGGATAAATGCGCCGAAGCTCTGTCCGCCTGAGCCGTTGCAGACTATCTTGTATGTATCGTCAGCAAGTGTGTTATAATACTTTCTTGTTATCTCTGAGCCGAAGATAGTACCGAATGAACGGTCTGTGTTCTTGACATTTACCGTGATAGACTTCTTCTCACCACTCTTAAGATTTTTCTCGAACTCCTTCATGAGTACCTTTTCATCAAGAGTGTTTTCAAGCTTGAAGTCATACTTGGATTTCTTGTTGTATTCTACCTTTTCTGAAACGTAATCAGAGTTGATGATATTAGAAAGGTCAACTTGTGCCGCAGTGCCTGTGATACCAGCCTTTGGCTTGATAAGGTCAATTCTTCCCACAAGCTCGTCAACTGTTCTTACGCCAAGCTTTGACATATATTCTCTAAGCTCGGAAGCCACGAATATCATAAAATTCATTACATATTCAGGCTTGCCGGGGAACTTCTTTCTAAGCTCTGGGTTCTGTGTTGCAACACCGAACGGGCAAGTATCAAGATTACATACTCTCATCATTGCACAGCCGAGTGTTATCAGCGGAGCTGTTGCAAAGCCGAACTCCTCTGCGCCAAGGATCGCTGCGATAACAACATCACGGCCTGTCATGAGCTTTCCGTCTGTTTCGATAACGACCTTGTTTCTAAGACCGTTCTTGATAAGGGTCTGATGTGCTTCTGCAAGTCCAAGCTCCCATGGAAGTCCTGCATTGTAGATAGAGTTTCTCGGAGCCGCACCTGTACCGCCGTCATAGCCTGAGATAAGGATAACGCCTGCGCCTGCCTTTGCAACGCCTGCCGCAACTGTACCAACACCGCACTCAGAAACGAGCTTTACAGAAATTCTTGCGTTCTTGTTTGCGTTTTTCAGGTCATAGATAAGCTGAGCCAAGTCCTCGATAGAGTAGATATCGTGGTGTGGCGGAGGTGAGATAAGCGATACTCCAGGTGTTGAGTGTCTTGTTTTAGCTATCCATGGATAAACCTTTTTGCCCGGGAGATGACCGCCCTCGCCAGGCTTTGCTCCCTGTGCCATTTTTATCTGTATCTCATCAGCAGATGTGAGGTATCTTGAAGTTACACCAAAACGTCCCGAAGCCACCTGCTTGATAGCTGAACATCTGTCCTCAGCAGTACCCTTCGTGAGAAGTCTGTCAAGGCTCTCACCGCCCTCGCCTGAGTTTGACTTGCCGTGAAGTCTGTTCATTGCGACAGCAAGTGCTTCATGAGCTTCCTGCGAGATAGAGCCGTAGGACATAGCGCCCGTCTTAAATCTTCTTACAATAGAGTCAACGCTCTCAACTTCCTCCAGCGGAACAGGATTTTCAGCAAAGTTGAAATCCATAAGACCTCTGATGTTCACAGGGTCCATTTCCTCAGAGATAAGCTTTGAATACTTCTTGTATGTTTCATAGTCGCCAGTCCTTGCAGCCTGCTGGAGCAGATAGATAGACTGAGGATTGTAGAGATGCTCCTCCTTGCCGCTTCTGAACTTGTGGCTTCCTCTTGATTCAAGCTCTGTGTCTGTGCCAAGTCCAAGAGGGTCAAAGGCTGATGTATGAAGTCTGTCAACGTTCTTTTCAATATCAGAGATAGTGATACCGCCTATTCTGCTGACAGTGCCTGTGAAATACTTGTTTATAACGTCCTCGCCAATACCGATAGCCTCGAATATCTGTGAGCCTTGATATGACTGTATAGTAGAGATACCCATTTTTGAAGCTATCTTTACGATACCATGGAGAACAGCCGCATTATAATCGTCAACAGCGGCATAGTAATCCTTGTCGAGAAGGTCGTCAGCAATAAGCTCGTGGATAGTTTCCTGAGCAAGATAAGGGTTGATAGCGGAAGCACCGTAGCCCAACAGAGTTGCAAAGTGATGAACTTCTCTAGGCTCGCCGCTTTCGAGGATAATAGCAAGAGATGTTCTCTTCTTTGTAACAACAAGGTGCTGATGAAGCGCTGATACTGCAAGCAGTGACGGGATAGCAAGGTGGTTCTCGTCAACTCCCCTGTCTGAAAGGATAAGGATATTTGCGCCCTCGCTGAACGCCTTGTCTGCTTCTATATAAAGTCTGTTTATAGCCTTTTCAAGTCTTGTGTTCTTATAATAAAGTATAGGGATAACAGCTACCTTAAAGCCAGGAATGTGCATATTCTTTATTTTAAGGATATCTGTTGAGGTAAGGATAGGGTCGTGTATCTTCATTACCTTGCAATTTTCAGGCTTTTCTTCAAGAATGTTGCCATCCTCGCCTATATAGACAGTTGTGGAGGTAACTATTTCCTCTCTGATAGCGTCTATAGGCGGATTTGTTACCTGTGCAAAGAGCTGTTTGAAGTAGTTGAACAGTGGCTGAGGCTCTTTTGAAAGCACCGCAAGCGGGCTGTCTGTACCCATAGCGGCAATAGACTCAGAGCCGTTCTTTGCCATTGGCAGGATAGATGTCATAACGTCCTCATAGGTATAGCCAAAAGCTTTCTGAAGTCTTTGTCTTTCCTCGTAGCCGTGTTCCTCTACCTTGATGTTTGGTATCTTAAGGTCTTTAAGTCTGACAAGGTTGCTGTCAAGCCACTCGCCGTAAGGCTGCTTTGAAGCATAGTATTCCTTAAGCTCGTCATCGTCGATAACTCTTCCCTGAACAGTATCAACAAGAAGCATTTTGCCCGGGCGAAGTCTTTCCTTTTCAACGATATTGTCTGACGGGATAGGAAGTGCGCCAACCTCAGATGAAAGGATAAGATTGCCGTCCTTTGTGATATAATATCTTGACGGACGCAGACCGTTTCTGTCAAGCACTGCACCCATGATATCTCCGTCAGAGAAAAGGATAGAAGCAGGTCCGTCCCATGGCTCCATCATAGTTGCGTAATACTGATAGAAGTCTTTCTTAGCCTGACTCATCGTGCCGTTGTTATCCCATGGCTCAGGGATCGTTATCATGACAGCCAGCGGCAGATCCATTCCACTCATGACCAAAAATTCAAGTGTGTTGTCGAGCATTGCAGAGTCAGAGCCTTCTGTGTTTACAACAGGTGTGACCTTATCAAGGTCGCCCTTCAAATGCTCAGACTTCATCGTTTCCTCACGAGCGAGCATTTTATCAGCATTGCCTCTGATAGTGTTTATCTCACCGTTGTGAACGATCATTCTGTTAGGATGAGCTCTCTGCCAGCTTGGGTTTGTGTTGGTAGAAAATCTTGAATGTACCATAGCAATAGCAGACTCGTAGTCCTTATCCTGAAGGTCAGGGAAGAACTTTCTGAGATCCTGCACAAGGAACATTCCTTTATATACTATAGTTCTGCTTGAAAGCGATACAACGTAGGTGTCCTCATTTGACTGCTCGAACACACGTCTTGCAACATATAGCTTGCGGTCAAAGTCAAGGCCCTTTTTAACGCCCTTTGGACGCTTGATGAAGCACTGCATTATGGCAGGCATACACTGGGCAGCTCTCTTGCCAAGCACCTCAGGCTTTGCAGGAACGACTCTCCAGCCAAGGATCTCCAGACCCTCTTTTTCAGCGATTATCTCAAACATCTTCTTTGCCTGATTTCTCGCAAGCTCGTTCTGTGGGAAGAAGAACATACCAACGGCATAATCTCTCTCCTTGCCAAGCATGATCCCAAGCTCAGCGGCGGCGATCTTCTTAAAGAATTTATGTGAGATCTGAAGCAGGATACCTACTCCGTCACCTGTTTTGCCCTCTGCGTCCTTACCAGCACGATGCTCAAGCGTTTCAACGATAGTCAGCGCATTTGCAACAGTATCGTGGCTCTTTTTGCCCTTAATGTTCACAACAGCACCTATTCCGCAGTTATCATGCTCGAATTTCGGTGAATACAGGCTTTTTACATTAGTCATATCCTCCATGCGTTCCATTTTTATCACCCTTTCCTGCCAAACTGTAAAAAAATTATAGCTCATCGTTCAGCAACGTATGTTATTTCACGGCTCATAGCCGATTTTTAGCTGTTTTTAACAAAACTTTATGCAGGAAGAAATTAAAATCCTGCAATCCTGCATAAGTGCAAACAAACTCAAAGTGTGGTTTTTCGCACAAATGCAAGAAAATAGCCTTTTGCCGTCTTTTTTGACGGCTTAATCATTATAACACACATTACGGCAAAATGCAAGAGCGAATGATAAAACTTGCATAAAATCACTATTAATTTTTAGTTAATCAGTATACATATATAACTTATGATTTCATATCGTTTTCCTGGGTAAACCTTGCAAACTAACGTAACAACGCTCTTTTCAGCTTATTTACAGCCATTTTCAGCGGAGAATCGTACTCTTTGTAAAAATGCTGATAATCCTTAGAATTGTTCCAGTCACCGCCCCATTTCCAGCCGTGGCGCCTGAAAATGCAATAGCAAAGGTCTGTTCTGTCAATCTTGTGATCAAAAGTCTTATCACGGTCTGCATACTCTGCAGCATTGGCAGGCATGACCTTATTTCCCACTATATAAGGATTTATAAGAGGGTTTATGTCTATCGCCCTGCCGTAGCTGTGAGCCGAAATAGTGTTGGTATTAGCCACCACCCTATAGTTGAAGGCAGAGGAATTGTTATCCGCCATTGACCTTTCATCATCAGCGTCATACTCGTCCACGAGCCTGATTTTTTCTATCTCATAACCGCCCTCGAAAAGCTCATAGAAGATATCCAGAACCTCCTCCGCAAGCTTTCTTGCCACGATAAGCTCCCCCGACTGCACCTTATGCTCAAAGTCATAATATCTCACACGCAGATAGGCAAGGTCGCCCAGCTTCACATAGGGATTTTCCTTATAGGAAACGCCTTTGATACGCTCTATCACCTCGTTTGGAAGCTCCTCAGCCGTAAAGCCCTCTCTGTATAATATCTTTTCCATAAAAAACACTCCTTACAAAAAGCGGTCAAGGCATGATACCTTGACCGTCCTTATTATTTATCCGCAGACTTGTAGTACATAACAACCGGCGTACCGTAAGGCACGTTGTCATAAACATATTTGGCGTCATCATAGCTCATATTTATACAGCCATGAGAGCCGTTGTATTTGTATATCTCACCGCCGAAATATCCGCCTCGCCACGTTGAATCGTGAAGACCTATTCCGCAGAGAGAAACGTTGTTCCAGAAGTTGCACTTTGTATCCCACTCGTCGCCGTCGGCATTGGTGTCTTTCATACGCTTGTTGGTCTCCTTTGACCACAGCTTATAAACACCGGGGAGAGTTGTTCTCGCCTTAGATGTGGTCTGACCTGAAACTATATAGGTATCGAGCTTTTTCTTGCCCTTTTCATAATACCACAGGTGCTGGTCGGTAAGGTCTATCTCGATATAAGTGTCGCCTATATCATCGTCCTTGCTTCTTGCAGACTCAACGCCTGTAAAGTCATAATAACCGGTACTGTAATAGATAGGGTCTACCTTGTCAACGCTCTCGCCCTTTTCAAGCATATCCACAAGATCGTCACAAGTCTTTTCCTGATCTATCCACCAACCGTATTTAGCATCAGAGCTTGTCGGCACGATTATGTCGCCCTGCAAAGTGGCGTGGAATTTTCTCTTAGTATTATATGTATCATACTTCTTTGCGAGCTTTTCCACATACTCCATGGCTTTCTTTCTGTCCACAGTGTAGCTTCCGTCATCTTTGAGCTTTATAATCTTCATAAGCTCCTCGCCCGTGAGAGTTTCTGTGGTGTAGTCAAAATCGTATGTGACAGAAAGCTGGAAAACATCATTTCGTTTCTTGCAATCGTCCTCAAGGTCTGCGCTCTTCACCTTTGGAAGAGAATAACAACCTGTGTCCTTGTCAAGCTCAACGCTAAGCTCACCTGCCGCCACGCTTTGCGTAACATAAGCTTCAAGCTTTTTCATATCGGTTATCTTGTTTCCCTGCACCTCAGGGGTGATAACATAAGCCGTCTTATCCTCGTTAAGGCCAAGCTTTGCATCGGCAGTTTCAACATCGCCCCAGTTTGCTTTCTCCACAAGCTTCTGAAGCTTCTCAACATCAAATGTGATATCCTCATTAAAGCTATAGGTGGAGTTCTGTATAAATCCCGAGAACCATGTTTTTCTGTTCACGCTGTCATAGATCTTCTGAAGCTCGTCCTTGCCGCTTAGTCTGTAATCAAAATCAGCCGTCTTGAAAACAACAGGCGTGCCGTCGATAGTTTTGACCGTAAGCTCATAAGGCATATCGTTCACCCCGAGCAGGTCGCAAGCCTGTTCAAATGTCCTTCCGCCCACGTCAACGCCATTCACTGTTGTGCCGCTCAGAAATCTGTTGCTATAGTAAGCTCTTCCAATGAAATATCCTCCGCCCACAACTATTACGATAGCCGCTGCCGCAGTGCCGCAGATAATGCCGATATTGTTGCGTTTTTTCTTTCTTTTCTTATTCTTTGACGAACCTTTGGCAGAGCTGTTTTTCTTCACAGTTGCCGCAGTCTTTTTCTTTATTGTTGTGGAATTTTCCGTCATCAATTATCCTCCTGTACAAAATGACGTTCGGCATTTGCCGACAATGTATCAAGAATAATTATATCACGCTTTTTTTCTTTTGTCTATAGGATAGGCTGAAAAATTTGTCACAAAAAGAGTGCCGGATATTCTCATTTAATGTACAAATAAACGTACTGCAAACAAACCACACGCAAACACAGTAAAAAAATATCGGGCAGATAACTCCGCCCGATACAATATCAGTCTTTTATATACTTGTTCTTGACCTCGCTGTAGGTCTTGCAGAAGCGGTCATGGGAGATATACGCTCCCCAGCTCATGTTATCGTCCACCTGAGGGTCCATAACATATACCTGACCGTTTATCGTTACCTCCACCCACATATGATAGCCATAACCGCCTGCCGCCATAGCTGTCTTGCCGTCAACAGTCTTTGCGTCAAAGCCTATGTAGCTAAGCATTGCGGCGTAAACGTAAGAATATTCTGTGCAAGTGCCGTAACCGTCCTCAAGAACAGCCTTAACAGGATTTGCCCAGCCGCCGTAATCATAGACCGTGTTCTTTATGATATAATCGTAGCAAGCCACAGCCTTTTCGTAGTTTGTCATATCATCTGATATTATCTTATCGAGATATTTCAGAAGTATCTTTTCTTCCTTTGCGCTGAGCGTCGCCTTTGGATCAAGCACTGCAGAATTAAGTCGCTGTGCAGGTGTCTTGCCGTTGTCGACAACAGGCGCAGTGGTTGTAGTTGTAACAGGCTTTTTAGTTGTTGTCACCTTAGCAGTGGTGGTCTTTTTCTTGGTAGTAGTCACCGCAGGCGTTGTGGTCGTAACAGGGGCAGTTGTTGTCTTTGCAGTGGTAGTAGTTTTTGCAGTAGTAGTTTTCACTGTTGTAGTCTTTTTTGTAGCCTTTGAGGCAACAGTATCGCTGTCAGTAGTGCTGACAGGGGCGGAAGTAACAGCAGAAACCTTTGTTTCAGACTTTGAAGCCTGCTGAGTTTTCTTTGTCACAAGGCTTACTGATATGCTAAGCTTTGTGTCAGCGGAAGTCACGCTCTGCACTGCGGTCACTGACGCTGGCTTCTGTGATATTACAGAGGTCGTTACGCTCTCTGATCTCAAAGCGGTTTCGGAAGCTGGCTTTGTTGCCTTTGTTGTTTCGCTTTTTGCAGTTTTTACAGCCTTTACAGCCTCGGTCTGAGAATTTTTCGCAGTTTCCTTGACGGCTGATGTTGTAAGAACAGTTGTGATATCCCCGATTTGCTCAGATGTTTCCTTGTCAGAAACAGCAGAAATGACCTTTGCATTTTCAGGTGGCATGACCACACATGGCTGGATAACGTTTTTATCAAGTGTCGCAAAAGTCACAGCAGATACTGTCACAACTCCGCAGGCAGAAAGCACAGCCACACAGCGGGATATCCCCGACTTCAAATAACCCAATTCAGAACGCTCCTTTCAAATGTGATAAACTACACCATATTATAATGAATAAGGTTACAAAAGTCAAGGGGTGTTGTAATCAAATTGTAATTTTCAAGCCGATTTTTCGCTCGTTCATGAAGTTTATATGAACGTTAAGTTACAACCATTGTACATTTTATATCCCAGGAACGACAATAAGGGTTCTATTTTTATCACTTTTAACAAATTTCGCAAAACTTTTATTAATAATACCGAAAAACGGACACCTGCGTTACAAAAACCCATATTTCCCACGATATTTTACATATCTATCCACAAAATCACCCACGCAAAAAAAGAACGCTGACACAAGCCAGCGTTCCCTTTTTGAAGTATATGAAGTATATATGGAGAAAAAAGTATATGTGTAAATTTCATCTTTTTGTCTTTCTCTTATCTTGTTTATATAATACTCCGCCAATGTGACAGTTTTATGATAATGTGCTGAAAACTAATACACAAAAAATAAGTGCAAAAAAACGCCTGCCATATGACAGACGTTTTCTCTTAGTTTAAGTAAATTACTCAGCCTGAGGTGCTCCTACAGGGCAAGTACCTGCACAAGAACCGCAGTCGATGCACTCGTCAGCGTTAATAACACACTTACCATCAGCCTCGGAGATAGCTCCTACTGGACATGCGTCCATGCAAGCGCCGCAGCCGATGCACTCATCACTAATCTTATAAGCCATTTTCACAGACCTCCTTGCATAAATTCTACAAGTATCATATCAAATACTATACTTATATAATAACACATTTTCTGAAAAAATCAAGAGGTTTTCGGCATTTCATAAAAATTTCACATAGATTTTAAGTGATTTTTCAGTTAGTATTTACTAATCAGCTAGATGCTTGCCAATTCCTGCTGTGAGATAAGTGCAAATCCTGCTTCATTCAAAGCATCCTGAGCGGCTGTAACGTTCTCTACTCTAAGGATAAGATAAGCCGTGTTTTCCTTAGTGTTTATGAATGCAGAATACATATACTCAACGCTGATGTTGTCATTGTAGAGAGCTTTCATTGCTTCTGAAAGTCCGCCCGGGCGGTCATTTATCTCCACTGCAAGCACCTGAGTGGTGGTAACGGAAAAGCCCTCTGTTTTCAAGGCTGAAACTGCTTTTTCAAAATCGTCAACGATAAGTCTGAGAATACCGAAATCCTTTGTGTCAGCAAGGGACATTGCACGGATATTCACATCATTATCCCCAAGTATTTTTGTAACGGCAGACAATCTGCCAGGTCTATTTTCAATAAAAACCGAAAGCTGTTTTACTGTCATAAAATTACCCCCTGTCTTTTAGACAAGCTTTCTCTTGTCGATAACTCTTACTGCCTTGCCCTCAGAACGTGGAATGCTCTTTGGCTCAACAAGTCTTATCTTCGCCTTGATGCCAAGGATATTATGGATATCGTTGGATATCTTCTTTTCAAGATCCTCGATAGACTTGACAGTATCAGAGAACATATCGTCATTAAGCTCGACTCTTATCTCAAAAGTATCAGAATTGTTCACCCTGTCAACGACTATCTGATAGTTAGGGCTTGCCTTTGATATCTTAAGAAGCACTGACTCTATCTGCGATGGGAACACGTTTACGCCCTTAATGATGAGCATATCGTCGCTTCTGCCCATTGGCTTGCACATTTTGACGAGAGTTCTGCCACATGAGCATTTCTCTCTTGTAAGAATACAGATATCTCTTGTTCTGTATCTCAGCAGAGGGAAAGCTTCCTTTGTGATACTTGTGAATACAAGCTCGCCCTTTGAGCCTTCAGGAAGCACCTCTCCTGTGTCAGGGTCGATTATCTCTGCGATAAAGTTGTCCTCATTGATGTGCATACCAGACTGTGCTTCGCACTCAAAAGCTACGCCAGGACCGCTTGTTTCTGTCAGACCATAGATATCGTAAGCCTTGATACCAAGAAGATTCTCTATCTCGTGACGCATTTCCTCCGTCCAAGGCTCAGCACCGAAGATACCAGCTTTAAGTGTAAGCTCCTCTGGCTTTATGCCCATTTCCTTTACAGTTTCACCTATATAGGCGGCATATGACGGAGTACAGCAAAGGATAGTAGAACCAAGGTCCTGCATGAACTGTATCTGTCTTTCTGTGTTTCCTGATGACATCGGCAGAGTAAGACAGCCCACCTTATGAGAGCCGCCGTTAAGACCTGCTCCCCCTGTAAAAAGTCCATAGCCATATGCAACGTGGCAAACGTCGTCTTTTGTTCCGCCTGCGGCAACTATAGCTCTTGCACAGCAATTTTCCCAAAGGTCGATATCATTCTGAGTGTAGAAAGCCACAACTCTCTTGCCTGTGGTTCCGCTTGTTGAATGTATTCTCACGCACTCTGAAAGCGGCTTTGCAAGCAGACCGTAAGGATAAGCCTCACGCAGATCAGCCTTTGAAAGGAACGGCAGCTTGTGCAGGTCCTCAATGCCGTGTATATCATCAGGCGTTACGCCCTTTTCTTCCATAAGCTTCTTGTAGTATGGCACATTGTCCCAGACGTGCTTGACCTGCTTGACAAGTCTTTCACTCTGGAGCTTTTTCATGTCCTCGTGCGCCATGCACTCGATCTCTTCGTTCCAATATTTTCCCATTGGAACACACCTCCTGTTAAAATGGTTTCGGTCATATTACTCGGGTATCAACTTTGCACAAGTATCATACGCCGTACATATCTTCAAGCATTTTTATGCCTGTTTTCGTTTTGAACACCTTGTCACGGAAGCTTTTTATGCTCTCTTTGGAAAGGCTGTCCTCGAAAGCGTTCACAAGGAAATCGGCTTCCAAGAGTATCTGCCAGTCAAGCCCCTGGGCGCCCTCATAGGTGTGATGATGTGCGATAAGAAAGCACACCCTGTCTATGATATCCTCGTCAAAGTCAAGCTCTGTGAGCATTTTCCGTGCAGGCTCAGGGCCTAACTGTTCCTGAAGCTTTCCGCCGCAGTGACCCTTGCCGTATCTCTCCTCCGCAGGCTTTATGCCTATATCATGCACCACCGACGCAACGTCAAGACAGTACATAGTGCGGATATCAAGCCCCTCTGCCCTGCCGATAACACGGGCAAAGGTATGCACCTTTATAAAGTGCTGTATACGCTTAGGGTCGCCGCCGAAAAACTCGGTCATTTTTATGATAAGACCGCTTATCTCGTCCATTATTTTACCTCTCTGCCGAGAGCGAACGCCTTTTTATTCAGTTCAAGGAACTTTGCAGGAACACAGCTTTCAAGAGCCTTCTGCCAAACGTCCTCGTCAAAAGCCATTTTAGTTGACACAACGCCCATGAGAACAACGTTTGAAGCCTTTGCAGTACCAGCCTGCTCTGCAAGTGCCAGTGCGTCAACAGCGATAACGTCAACGCCCTCTGCTTTAAGCTTGCCTATGATATCCTCAGGATAAACAGCCGCACCTGTGATAACAGGCATTGGGTCTATCTGCTGAGTTGAAGTTATGATATGTCCGCCCTTTTTGAGATATGAAACATATCTTGCGGCTTCAAGCTGTTCAAAGCTAATGATGATATCAGCTTCGCCTTTTTCAACTACAGGTGAGCATACCTCGCTGCCGTACTTAACGTATGTAACAACAGAACCGCCACGCTGGCTCATACCGTGTACCTCGCTGACCTTGACATCAAAGCCCTGTGAGAGAAGCACGTTTCCTATTATTCTTGACGCAAGCAGAGAGCCCTGTCCGCCTACGCCCACTATCATAATTGATCTTGTTTTCATTATTTACACCTCGAAATATATGTTATCATTAGTCGCATATCGCACCCAGCTTACACATTTCCTTGCATATGCCGCAGCCTACGCACTGTGTATGGTCGATAACGCACTTGCCGTCATGGATAGATATAGCAGGACAGCCTATCTTCAAGCACTGCTTACAGCCAACGCACTTATCCTTGTTTACCTTAAGTGGTGGATTGTGCTTTACATATTTAAGAAGTGCGCATGGACGTCTTGAAATAATAACGCTTGGTTCTTCTTTGGCAAGCTCTTCCTTGATAACAGCTTCTGTTTCAGCCATGTGATATGGGTCAACGACTCTTACGCTCTTGATACCAAGTGAATGGCAGAGCATTTCAAGGTCAACGGCATAAGCAGGGTCGCCCTTGAGGTTTTTACCGGTTGTAGGGTTCTGCTGATGACCCGTCATACCTGTGATAGAGTTATCGAGAATGATAACAGTTGAATTTGTGGAGTTATATGCAACGTTCACAAGACCTGTCATACCGCTGTGCATGAATGTAGAGTCACCGATAACGGCAACAGACTTCTTCTCAGCCTCTGCGCCTCTTGCCTTGTTGAAGCCGTGAAGTCCGCTGATAGAAGCACCCATGCAGATAGTTGAATCCATAGCACAAAGCGGTGCTGTTGCGCCGAGAGTGTAACAGCCGATATCGCCTGATACCATAACGCCCAGCTTATGCAGGCAATAGAACAGACCTCTGTGAGGACATCCCGGACACATAACAGGAGGTCTTACAGGCACGTTATCCTCAAATGTGATATACTCAGGCTTCTCGCCAAGTATCTTTTCGGCAACGATAGTCTGTGATATCTCGCCCATAAGGCTGAAAAGCTCCTTGCCGATAACGTTCACGCCGTTCTTTTTGCAGTGTGTTTCGATAACATCGTCAAGCTCCTCGATTACATAGACCTTTTCGCACTTTGCGGCAAAGTCCTTTATTATCTGAATTGGCATTGGGTTTACGATACCGAGTTTGAGATATGAAGCCTTGTCGCCCAGAGCTTCCTTTGCATACTGATATGAGATACCGCTTGTGATAACGCCTATCTTTGTATCGTTCATCTCTACCTTGTTGAGCGGTGAAGTTTCGGCATAATCAGCGATAGCCTTCATTCTTGCCTCAACAACAGGGTGACGGCGGATAGCGTTACCAGGCATCATAACATACTTCTGGATATTCTTTTCGTATGGGATATTCTCCCTTTCCTCTCTCTCGCAAAGCTCAACGGCTGACTGAGAGTGAGAAACTCTGGTGGACAGTCTTACGATAACAGGAACATCGAACTTTTCAGAAAGCTCGAAAGCAGCCTTAGCAAACTCTTTGCACTCTCCTGAATCGGAAGGCTCTATCATCATTGTCTTAGAAGCGATTGCATGGTGACGTGAATCCTGCTCGTTCTGTGACGAGTGCATACCAGGGTCATCGGCGACAGCTATTACCATACCTGCCGTTACGCCTGTGTAGCCTGCTGTGTAAAGAGGGTCAGCGGCAACGTTAAGACCAACGTGCTTCATTCCGCAGAAGCTTCTTGCACCGCCTATAGAAGCGCCAAGAGCCACTTCCATTGCCACCTTTTCATTAGGCGCCCACTCAGCATATACCTCGTCATATTTTGCAACAGCTTCTGTTATCTCAGTTGACGGAGTACCAGGGTAAGATGATACAACCTTACAGCCTGCCTCATACAGACCTCTTGCAAACGCCTCGTTTCCAAGCATTAGTTTTTTCATACAATAAATCTTTCCTTTCACTGCACCGACCATTTTTTCGTGGTCGGTAGAAATAAACAATAATTAAAATAGACATAAGTAATTATACCACAAATTTCACCAAAATGCAACAGCTTTTTTGATTTAAAGCACCAATAGAGCATTATAAAAAGTTTGCTTACGGCAATTTTGTCAGTTTGCATAAAATATTAAGGGAGCTTCTGTGCAAAAATTCACCTATAGGCACACTTGGCACACATACACGCACACATGAAACGTGCAGGCTTACACGTTTACACGATTTGATACACGCACAATACACATTTTAAATTGCTGTTAAACAGCGTAAATACGCACTTTACACGATTACACGATTTGTTTTATATATATAAATATATTGTATATTGGTATACTTATATATAGGGGGTAAATGTTATATATATAATAAAAATAAGATAAGCCGTTCAAAGCGTGTAATCGTGTAAAAACCACCGCAAACCACGCAAACAGGCGCTTTGAGCCATACACACGAAACGTGTATAAGTGTGTAAACAAGCGTGTAAATACACATTTTAAGCAACAATAAAATAAATCGCCCACAGGCGATACCATAATTCCTCATTCCTCACTCCTCATTCCTCACTTCTTAACAAAATTGCACTTGAAATAAAGGCGCAAATGTTGTATAATAACAAAGTATACTTAAATTTACGTTCGGAGGATATACATAATGAAAAAATACACACTTGACGAGGTCTACACTGCCGATATGACGGCGTTTCAGAGAGAAAGATATAACAGAGTTGCAGATGAGTTTGAAAAGCTTTACGGCGAAAAGCCTACTGCTTTCTTCTCTGCCCCAGGCAGAACTGAGGTAGGCGGCAACCACACAGACCACAACTTCGGCTGTGTTCTTGCGGCAGGCGTTTCACTTGACGTTATCGCCGCTGTTGCTCCTGACACCGAGGAGAACGTTATTACCATAAAGTCCGAGGGCTTCCCTATGGACACTGTGAACGTTGAGGACGATACTATCTACGAGGAGCAGAAAAACACTTCTGCGGCACTTATAAGAGGTATGTCCGCAGGCTTTAAAAAGAATGGTCACAAGGCTGGGGGCTTCAAGGCTTATGCTACTTCAAACGTGCTGAAAGGCTCAGGACTTTCTTCATCAGCGGCTTACGAGGTACTTATCGGCACTATCCTCAATGGTCTTTACAATGACGGCGAGGTTTCTGCTGTGGAGATAGCTCAGATAGCTCAGTTTGCAGAAAATGTATATTTCGGTAAGCCGTCAGGTCTTATGGATCAAATGGCTTCATCAGTAGGCGGATTTATCACTATCGACTTTGCTGACGAAAAGCACCCTGTTATCGACTCTGTAAAGTTCGATTTCACAAAAAGCGGTCACGCCCTTTGTATCGTTGACACAAAGGGCAACCATGCCGACCTCACCCCTGAGTATGCAGCTATCCCTGCGGAAATGAAGTCTGTTGCAGCTTTCTTTGGCAAAAAGGTGCTGAGAGAGATAACAAAGGAACAGCTTCTTGAAAACATCTGCGCTCTTAGAGAAAAGTGCAGTGACAGAGCTGTGCTTAGAGCACTCCACTTCTTTGACGATAACGAGAGAGTTGGCAAGGAAGCTTCCGCACTTTCAGAGGGCGACTTTGACGCTTTCCTGAGCCTTATCAATGAATCAGGAGATTCATCATTCAAATATCTTCAGAACATCTATGCTTCTTCTGCCCCAAACGAGCAGGGTCTTTCACTTGCTCTGTATCTTGCAAAGCAGGCTCTTGGCGGTGAGGGTGCTTGCAGAGTACACGGCGGTGGCTTTGCAGGAACTATCCAAGCATTCGTACCTGAAAAGAAGCTTGAAGCTTTCAAGGCTGAAATGGAGAGAGTATTCGGTGAAGGCTCATGCTATGTGCTGTCCATAAGACCTGTTGGCGGCGTGCAGATCGACCTTTAATATAGGAGTTGTCATGAAAAATCCATTTGCAGGCTTGAAGAAAAAGCAGGTGAAGTTGCAGTTTTCCACCTGCGGAGAGATAATGATAGACGGACTTCCCTTTGCTTTCGGAGTGGAGAGTGCAGGGAAAGCGTCAGACAAAGGGCTTTGCGTTTCCATATCCGGTGAAGCTGTCAATGACGGACGTGTTACCTTTTCAAACCTTGAATACTACGAAAACCATGGCGGAAAGATAACCCTTGTGAAGCATGGCTTTTCACTTGTCACCAAAAAGGACGGCAAGAAAATTTATCAGGCGAAGTTTACCAAAATACCTATCACCGAAAAGGACACCTCAGTGCTTTTCAGAAAGCTCACCGAGGAAGAGGTCGTCCAACGACTCAACTGCGAGATAGCTTTTAAGGTGACACCTCATTTCAGCGGTGAGGACACATCCGAAGTCATGCTCACAGTTTATCCTTATGAAAATATGCTCACAGGGTCGGCTGTGCAGTGGCTAAAGGTCACGTCTGACAAGGACTATTTTCTGCACAAATATTCTAATAAATAACAGGAGAGTTTATCCCATATGAGAATGAGAAGAAAGAAAAATCTTGAGGCACGTCTTGAAGCCTGTGGAGATTATATTTTATATCTTGACCGTGACGAGAAGAATTTTCAGGACAAATCAAACAAACAGCTTATTGACTTTGAGAAGATATTCGGAAACAGCAATCCCCTTGTGCTGGAGATAGGCTGTGGAAAGGGTCAGTTTGCAAGAGAGATAGCAAAGAGAAATCCTGACAAGAATTTCCTTGCAGTAGAAAAAAGCAGTAACGTTATAGTTGACGCCGCACAAATGGCTATAGACGAGGGCATACCGAACCTGAGATTTGCAAGGGGCGAGGCTGAATATCTCGATTGCTTTATCCCTGAAAAGTCAGTGGAGTGTATCTACCTTAACTTTAGCTGTCCGTATCCTAAAAATACATATGCACGTCATAGGCTCACATACCGAGCTTTTCTTGAAATATACAGACGTATTCTTGTGGACAAAGGCGAGATATACCAAAAGACCGACAATATGCACTTCTTTGAGTTCTCCTTGGAGGAGTTCTCTGCGGCAAATTACGGACTTAAAAACATTTCTCTCGACCTTCACAACAGTGGCTTCGAGGGCAATATCGTAACGGAATATGAGAAGAAATTCTCAGACATGGGTATGCCTATCTACAGATTGGAGGCGTTCGTAAAATAATGAGCGAGCAGATAAATCCAATTGTCAGCGAGAAAGATATGGGTGCTGACGGCAAGCTTCGCAAATGGCCAACAGGCAGAAAAGTCAAGTGGATAATTTGGATAGTCATAATCTTAGCAGTAGCACTCGGCTTCTGGCATCAGCACTATATGCGCTCCGACAGCCAGATAAAAGCCGTTTTCAATGACAACAAGGCTAACTTTCAGACCACTGCGGAGTTTATGATAGAAAGCATTTCATGCGAAAAGCCGACACTGACAAAGGGCAAATGCTCCATTAAATCGCTCACTGAAAACAATGCCTGCAAGTCTGTGAAGAAAGAGCTTGAGGAGCTGGAGCGCAGGAACGTTACATACATCGACAGCGACGGCTTGACAGTGAAATTCTATACCATTTATGACCATTACTATATTTACCGCTCACCCATAAGCTCATCAGGGGGCAAGGATAACCTCAGTGACGGGTGGTCTTATGTAAAAACAAGTAAAAGCTAACAACAAAGAAACAACCATAGTCCAATAACGAGTAGAGAGATAAAAAAGAACGACCTGCATTGCAAGTCGTTCTCTTTTTATGCTAATATGTAATATCCACAAATTAGTTGTTGATGAGCTTCTCGTCATCATTGTTCCAGCTGTAGAGCTTTCTGATCTCCTTACCAACCTTCTCAGAAGGATGCTCAGCATGGAGCTTTCTCATAGCCTTGAAGTGTACCTGTGAACCAGCGTCAGACATATCAAGGAGGAAGTCCTTAGCGAATGTACCGTCCTGAATGTCAGACAGAACCTTCTTCATAGCCTTCTTAGTGTCCTCAGTAACGATCTTTGGACCTGTGATGTAGTCGCCGTACTCAGCTGTGTTAGAGATAGAATATCTCATGCCCTCGAAACCTGACTGATAGATAAGGTCAACGATGAGCTTCATCTCATGGATACACTCAAAGTATGCGTTTCTTGGGTCATAACCAGCCTCGCAAAGTGTTTCAAAACCAGCCTGCATAAGTGCGCAAACACCACCGCAGAGAACTGCCTGCTCACCGAAGAGGTCTGTTTCTGTTTCTGTTCTGAATGTTGTCTCAAGAACACCTGCTCTTGCTCCGCCGATACCAAGTGCATATGCAAGTCCGATATCCTGTGCGTTGCCTGTTGCGTCCTGCTCAACTGCGATAAGGCAAGGTGTACCCTTACCAGCCTGATACTCAGAACGTACTGTGTGACCAGGAGCCTTAGGTGCGATCATGATAACATTGACATTCTTTGGTGGTACGATGCAGCCAAAGTGAATGTTAAAGCCGTGTGCGAATGCAAGAGTCTTACCTTCTGTGAGGTATGGCTCGATAGATTTCTTATAAAGTGCAGCCTGCTTCTCATCAGGAATAAGGATCATGATGATATCAGATGTCTTTGCAGCTTCCTCAGTTGTCATAACTGTAAGACCCTGCTGCTCAGCCTTTGCCCAGCTCTTAGAACCTTCGTAAAGACCTACTACTACGTCAACACCGCTCTCCTTAAGGTTGAGTGCATGAGCGTGACCCTGTGAACCGTAACCGATAATGGCAACTCTCTTACCCTTGAGTACGTTAATGTCGCAATCCTGCTGATAGAATATTCTTGCCTGTGCCATTGTTAATTCCTCCAAATTCAGAAATTTAAGATTTATTTTATGTAGCCTTTCGGCTATATAATCAAAGTTTATTTGCCTGCATTGAATGTGTCAGAGCCTTTCTCTATTGCGATAGTGCCTGTTCTTACCATTTCGATTATTCCGTAAGGCGCTATGACCTCCTCAAATCTGCAAAGGTGAGCGTAAGTGTCGCAAAGCTCCAATGTCATTGTCGTAAGCGTTATATCCATGACCTTAGCCCCTGTGATATCCGCAATAGTCATTATCTCACTGCGTCTGTTTGCGACCGCAGACACCTTGACTATCATAAGCTCTCTTGCGAGATACTCATTAGCCTCAAATGTCTTTACCTTGATGACCTCGATAAGCTTGTTGAGCTGTTTCTCGATCTGCTCAACTGTATGCTCGTCACCGTCAGCAACTATCGTTATTCTTGAAACGTCAGGGTCATGAGTCGGACCTACTGCAAGGCTCTCGATATTGAACCCACGTCTTGAAAACAGTCCGGAAATTCTTGATAGAACACCGCTGTGGTTTTCTACAAGAACTGAGATCGTATGTTTCATAAATCAACCTCCATAAGGAAACCTTTCCTTGTTTTTTTATTATATCAGTTTATTATTAAGATTTCTTGAACGCAAACGCTATATACTGTAAACGCTACAGATAGTTAAAATATTGGCCTTATAATGTTGGCATATCCTTATCCACAACGACTTCAACAAGGCATATACCCTCATGCTTGGCGAGCATCTCAACGCCCTTTTCCATAGTATCATCGTCATAAACTCTCATTGCAGGTATGCCATAAGCTTCTGCAAGCTTGATAAAGTCAGGAGAGCCGTCAAGAAAAACTGCCGTCTGTCTGTCATGATAGCCGTTTGTCTGAAGCTCTCTTACCATGCCAAGGCGGTTGTTTGTCATTACTACCACCTTTATATCAACGCCGAACTGAACGGCTGTTGCAAGCTCCATGAACGACATCTGAAAAGCTCCGTCACCGCATATAGCAACTGTTGCTCTGCTGTCGTCAGCCATTTTTGCACCTATTGCCGCAGGCACAGAATAGCCCATCGTACCCATGCCGCCTGAGGTAAGAAGTCTGCCCTCTTTGCGGAACTTATATTCAGTGCAGGTCCATATCTGATTTTGTCCAACGTCTGCCACAACAGTAACATTGGCAGGCATTTTCTTTGCAAGCCTGTCGATAAACACCCTCGGATTGACAGTACCATTTGCAGGCTCAACATACTTTCTCTCGCCCCCAAGGGTCTTGATGTGAGCTATCCACTCATCGTGCTTCATAGGCTTTGCAAGCTCCGTCATTTGCTGTAAAACAAGCTTTGCGTCGCCAACGAGAGGCAGGTCAGCACCGATATTCTTGCCTATCTCCGCAGGGTCGATATCTATATGTATTATCTTAGTAGTTTTCTCCAGAGCCAAAGGTGTTTTAACGGCTCTGTCGCCAACTCTTGCGCCCACAAGGAACAGCACGTCGCACTCGTTCACAGCGGCGTTTGCCATTTTAACACCGTGAGTTCCTATCATGCCGCAGAAAAGCGGGTCATCATCAGGGAAAACAGAAATACCCATCATAGTTGTGATAACAGGTATCTGCATAATGTCGGCAAGCTCTCTTATCTCGTTCTCAGCATGAGCGGCAAAAACACCTCCGCCAATACAGATAAGTGGCTTCTCAGCCTCTTCCAACGCCGCCATTACACGCCTTACCTGAACGTAGTTGCCCTTTGTGGTAGGCTTATAGCTTCTTATCTCGCACTTTTCAGGATACTCAAAGTCGATAACAGACTTCTGAACGTCCATAGGAATATCTATAAGAACAGGACCCGGTCTGCCCGTACCTGCAATATAGAAAGCCTCTTTGAAAACTCTTGCAGTGTCCTCAGGGTCTTTGAGAAGATAGCTGTGCTTCACGAACGGTTCAGCCGAGCCTGTAATGTCAGCCTCCTGAAAAACGTCAGATCCTATCTGGTCGGTATTCACCTGACCTGTTATGCACACGATAGGTATAGAATCCGCATAAGCGGTAGCAATAGCAGTAATAAGATTAGTTGCACCCGGACCTGATGTAGCGATACATACCGCAGGCTTGCCTGAAATTCGTGCATAGCCGTTAGCCGCATGACCACCGTTAGCTTCCTGTCTCACGAGCACCTGCCTGATGTCGTTTTCAGCATCCAGCAAAGCGTCATAGAAAGGACAGATAGCAGCTCCGGGATAGCCAAAGACGACTTTTACGTTCTCAGCTTTCAAACATTCAACCATAGCCTGACTTACAGTCATTTTCATAATAAAGTCGCCTCCATAAAAATTTTCTGTATAAATTATCATATAAAGTGATAAAACATACAAAGCTGTGATTTATTATACCATATTTATAAGATTTCGTCAAGTATCGTCAGCATACGAAGGAATATTTATGCTTAAAAAAATTTCGCAAAAAAAATTTGAAAAAGGGGTTGACAAGACAGATGAACTGTGCTATAATAATTAAGTCGCTGAGAGAGAACGACATAAAACAAATAATTAATGTGGACAGGTGTCCGAGTGGTTTAAGGAGCTGGTCTTGAAAACCAGTGATACGGCAACGTACCGTGGGTTCGAATCCCACCCTGTCCGCCACATTTTTTATATATACAGGTTTGCGGATTTACCCAAGTGGTGAAGGGGCTCCCCTGCTAAGGGAGTAGGTCTGGAAACGGGCGCGAGAGTTCAAATCTCTCAATCCGCGCCAGCAAAAGTTTAAGCTTTTGCTTGTATCCGCTTTACGTTATGTAGAGCGGATTTTTTATTGCATAAATACTAAAATACCGCAGAGATGTCTGTCCTCTGCGGTATTTTTTTTGCACAAAAAAGCTACCGCACCAAAAGGCACAGCAGCTTTTATACTATATAATAGTATCAGAGTTATTGATTATTCCTTTGGACCTGCTGATACAAGAGCCTTACCTGCTGGGTTGCCCTCATACTTAGCAAAGTTCTTAACAAATCTGCTTGCAAGATCCTTAGCCTTTGTCTCCCACTCGGAAGCGTCAGCATATGTGTCACGAGGATCGAGAATTGCAGGATCAACGCCTGGAAGCTCTGTTGGAACTTCAAAGTCAAAGTGTGGTATCTTCTTTGTAGGTGCGTTGAGGATATCACCGCTAAGGATAGCGTCGATAATTCCACGAGTATCCTTGATAGAGATTCTCTTGCCTGTGCCGTTCCAACCTGTGTTTACCAGGTATGCCTTAGCACCGCTCTTCTGCATCTTCTTAACAAGCTCTTCAGCATACTTTGTTGGGTGAAGCTCAAGGAAAGCCTGACCGAAGCAAGCTGAGAATGTTGGTGTAGGCTCAGTGATTCCACGCTCTGTACCTGCAAGCTTTGCAGTAAAGCCAGAGAGGAAGTAATACTGTGTCTGCTCTGGTGTGAGGATAGATACTGGAGGCAGTACACCAAATGCGTCTGCTGAAAGGAAGATAACGTTCTTTGCAGCAGGTGCAGAAGAAATAGGTCTTACAATGTTCTTGATATGGTCGATAGGATAAGATACACGAGTGTTCTCTGTAACGCTCTTATCAGCAAAGTCGATCTTGCCGTTCTCGTCAAGAGTTACGTTCTCAAGAAGAGCATCTCTTCTGATAGCGTTGTAGATATCAGGCTCAGATTCCTTGTCAAGGTTGATTACCTTAGCATAGCAGCCGCCCTCGAAGTTGAATACTCCGTTGTCGTCCCAGCCGTGCTCGTCGTCACCGATAAGAAGTCTCTTAGGGTCTGTAGAAAGTGTTGTCTTACCTGTACCGGACAGACCAAAGAAGATAGCTGTGTTCTCACCGTTCTTATCTGTGTTAGCTGAGCAGTGCATTGAAGCCATGCCCTTGAGTGGAAGGAAGTAGTTCATCATTGAGAACATACCCTTCTTCATCTCTCCGCCGTACCAAGTGTTGATGATTACCTGCTCACGGCTTGTGATGTTGAACATAACTGCTGTCTCAGAGTTAAGACCAAGCTCCTTATAGTTCTCTACCTTAGCCTTTGAAGCGTTGTATACAACGAAGTCAGGCTCAAAGTTCTCAAGCTCCTCAGCAGTTGGCTTGATGAACATATTTGTTACAAAGTGAGCCTGCCAAGCAACCTCAACGATGAAACGGATAGCCATTCTTGTATCCTTGTTAGCGCCGCAGAATGCGTCAACTACGAAAAGTCTCTTATTTGAAAGTTCCTTGATAGCGAGTTCCTTAACAGACTTCCAAGCCTCCTGTGAAGCTGGGTGGTTGTCGTTCTTGTACTCGTCAGAAGTCCACCAAACAGTGTCCTTAGAATTTTCGTCCATAACGATGAACTTATCTTTAGGTGAACGGCCTGTATAAACGCCTGTCATAACGTTTACTGCGCCAAGCTCACTCTCCTGACCCTTTTCATAGCCTTCGAGTGTTGGCTTTGTTTCTTCCTCGAACAGCTGCTCGTAAGAAGGGTTGTAAACAACTTCTGTAGTTCCGGTGATACCGTATTTGCTCAAATCGATCTTTGACATGTTGCAATAACTCCTTTTCAAAAAATATCGTTAATAGGCGCTATAATGAAACAGCACACGCTGACGCATTCATTTTCTTTCCTTATTATAAAGCATAAGCTATACAGAAATTCATCTGATAATTGAAAACACACTGTCAGCATTTCATGCTGTGCTCCTATTACAGCAATATAATTATACCACATATTTTTCTGAATTGCAAGGGTAAACGCAGATTTTGTGAGCTGATTTTTTACATTTCGTTTAAATCTATGATGATTTTTTATGAATAAATGTAATTTCATGGTATAAAATAGATAATAAAAGATATTGACTATTGTCAAGGGTTAGCTCAGGCTTATGCAGACCGTTTTGCATTATCGATATAAAATAATTGCATTTTTATGTTTTTTTGCAAAAAAACGCCCTGAATTATGCAGGCAGCCGCCGCTTTCCTGCAAACAGAGAAAGGCAGTCCTCAAGGAACTGCCTTTCTCCGAAATATCAACATAAGGGGAGATCTAATTTACTTTTTCTTCTTAGCCATGACCACAGCCGCACCGCTCAGAAGAGCAAGGGCGAATGCTCCGCCTGCAACGCCGGTCGATGGGTTTGTGTTTGAAGCGTTTGAAGCTGCCTTTGAGCTGCTGTCTGACTTGCTGTCAGTTGCCTTGCTGTCAGAAGATGAACTGTCGGAAGCGGAACTGCTAGTATCTGACGAAGCATCAGAACTGCTTACGCTGTCAGGCTGTGAAGAAGCAGGCGCTTTCTTTACAAGGTTTGCCACAGCATCGTTTATAGCCTTTGCCATAGCGTCCACATCAGCCTGCTCTGTGATGTTCTTTGTTCTGTCGATAGCGGCAAGAGCCTTTTCGACTTCTGAGAAGTCCTCATAATCGTCCTTGTTGAGAGCCTTTGCAGCCTTTTCTGCTTTGTCTAACTCCGTATAATCAGCATCCTTATAAACAAGTGCCTCAACAGCATCGTTTATATCCTTTGCCATTTTGTCAACATCTGACTGCTGTGTAAGGTTTTTAGTTCTGTCGATAGCTTCAAGTGCCTTTTCTACGGCTGTAAAGTCCACATAGTTGTCCTTATTAAGGGCCTTTGCAGTTTCTTCTGCCTTGTCAAGCTCTGTATAATCTGCCTTTGCATACTCAAATACAGCCGAACTGTCTCTATGAACTGCGAATGGTTTTTCACATTCATCAGTATGGAATGTACCGCCCTTTATCTCGCACTTTTCGCAATCGTAAAGGAAAATTCCGATGTTACCACCGAGTGTGATATCTCCGCCGGAAATTACCGCATTCTTAGTATTGCCTGAACCAACATAGATATCTGCAAGTTTACCATTGATATCTAACTTTCCGTCCTCTATGATCAAGCCTGTCTTAGGCTCAGGAGCGCCTATGCCAACAACAAACAAACCTATTCTTCCGGCCTTAACATTGACCTCTCCACCGTATATCTCGATAGAACCGTTAGCATACAGACCATCGTTCCAACCATCTTCAGGGTCAGCCATAGTTGTATCAATATTCACAGCCGCTTCCATTACTTTTATGGTATACAAAGTAATGGCTGCACCGCCCTGAATATCAACTGTACCTGACTCAAAGGTGATATTTGGCTGATCCATTGAAGGACTATTGCCTGTTTCTTCAAGATTAAGCACACTGTCCTTAGTCTTTCCACTTAGTACTACACCGGTATCTTTTGCGCTTCCTTTTCTCGAAATAACTGTAGTGCCTGAGGTCATCTTGTTATCTCCTGAGAAAACTATATTAGTAACTTTTTCTCCGTCAACAATGACACAAGACTTTTTCGCCGTCGAAAAATCAACATTGTCAAGAGTAAGCGTCAGAGTATCAGCGTCCCAGCTCCAGCCCTCGTCTTCATTTTTCTGATCGTTCTGAAATTCTGACGTTGTAAGGTCAAGAGTTGTAGTTCTCTGCTGATTTGCCGCAAAAACATTTATTGCAGGCAAAGATGCCATACATATGACCGTTGCGAGCATTGTGCTAAAAATTCTTGTCTTTTTCATATTTTATCCTCCCGAAATATAAGACTTCATATCATATTTGCATTGCGTTATAAAACCGCCCTGCTTATAATTATGATAGCAGAACAGTAATAATTTTTCAACTATTTTGACACAAACGGTCAAAAATCTGCACAAGCGGTATTCATTTAAACAAATAATGTATGAAAGTCCCACTTAATTGCTTTATATGTCTATTTAATGGATATATTACTTTTTCTTCTTAGCCATGACCACAGCCGCACCGCTCAGAAGTGCAAGAGCGAATGCTCCGCCTGCAACGCCGGTCGATGGGTTTTTGTTTGAAGCGTTTGAAGCTGCCTTTGAGCTGCTGTCTGACTTGCTGTCAGTTGCCTTGCTGTCAGAAGATGAGCTGTCGGAAGCGGAACTGCTCGTATCTGACGAAGCATCAGAACTGCTTACGCTGTCAGGCTGTGAAGAAGCAGGTGCTTTCTTTACAAGGTTTGCCACAGCGTCATTTATAGCCTTTACCATAGCGTCCACATCAGCCTGCTCTGTGATGTTCTTTGTTCTGTCGATAGTGGCAAGAGCCTTTTCGACTTCTGAGAAATCCTCATAATCGTCCTTGTTGAGAGCCTTTGCGGCTTTCTCTGCCTTGTCAAGCTCTGTATAATCTGCTGACTTGTAAACAAGTGCCTCAACAGCGTCGTTTATATCATTTGTCATTTTGTCAACATCTGACTGCTGTGCAAGATCTCTATACCCTCTTAAAGCCTCAACTGCACTGTACAAGTTTGCAACGCTTTCATCTGTGTAGATAGAAAGGTCGGCAGGAATATTACCCAGCACTTCATAAACATTGCTGTAGTCAGCAGGCTCAGCACCGCAGGCAGGAGTATCGTTATCAAGCTTTGTCCAGGCTTCACTGCCAAGCTTATCAGTGAACTCGTCTTTTTTCATATCATCTATGGCGTACGGCAATGCACTTTCAGCAGCATCTGCTGTATTTTCTGCATTATAGTAACAATTTTCAAACTTGCTTCTCTCCATGGTGCTCTGCATTGCAAAAGCATAAGCGAAAGAAGAAATATCAGATACAAGACCTGTTGCATAGCAATTCTTTACAGTGCCATAATAGTTATTGCTTGCAGCGTCAGTACCCAAGAATGACGCACCAACAAAACTATTGCTTACATCACCCTTTGCATAGCAGTTGCTGATGTTAAGACCTGAGATGTTTCCAACAAAGCCGCCTGCATATTCTGCACCTGTTATATTGCCTGTGGCATAGCAATTTTCTATCAAAGTTTCATCAATTGTCACTCCATTACCTATTCCAACGAAGCCACCTACTGCGATACCACGACCATTTCCTGTTACCTCAACAGAAACGTCTGCACCGCAATATTTAGCAGATGAGCCTTTTGCGAGCGTACCAACAAAGCCACCAACATTGCCCTTTTTTGTTGATTCCTCTATCTTTCCGGAAACACGGCTGTGACTTACTGTTGTATCGCCGTCCTGAACGCCTACTAATCCTCCTATGCTGTTAATAGCAACATAGCTGCCGTCAGAGCCTGCTTTCATGTCAAGACCAGTAACAGTACAATTTACTATATCGCCCATAGAATAACCTACAAGCGCACCTCCCATGCGGAAGCCATATCCACTGCTGTGATTTCCGCCAACATAGTTTATAGAAACATTTTCAAGAACTACGTCCTCGATAGTGCCGCTGGTCGCACCGAACAAGCCGCATACATCGCCACTGTATGGCGATGTTTCTGTTCCAATGGTAAGATTTTTGATAGTATAACCATTTCCGTCAAAGTTGCCAGAGAAAACAAAATATTCATGACCACCCATAATAAGGTCTGCCGCTGTGTAGCCTATCGGTGTCCACTCTTTTCCCCCAAGGTCGATATCCTCTGTAAGCTCAAAGTATGTATCCTGAAACTTTTCTCCATACGTTCCCGATTTCATACTTTCGCCAAGATATGCAAGCTGTGAGCCGGTAGCTATTTGATAAGGGTCGTCTTTGGTGCCTTTTCCTCCTGCAAAAGATTCCGCTACAGAGCCGTCCCAGACCTCTGTACCGTCAGCAAAAACAGAAACAGGCACTAAGCTTGCCGCAAGACCCATCGTCACCAAAAGACTTAAAATTTTCTTTTTCATTCTAATTCCTCCATAGTATTTTTCGTTGCTGATATTTCTTTTTTTACTCAGAGCATAAATTTTCACGATTATTTTAACACAACCTACACACTTGTCAACAAGTTTGACACAAGCCGTCAAAAATCTGCGCAAGCGGTATTCATTTAAACAAATAATGTATGAAAATCCCACTTAATTGCTTTATATATCTATTTAATGGATATATTACTTTTTCTTCTTAGCCATGACTACAGCCGCACCGCTCAGAAGTGCAAGAGCGAATGCTCCTCCAGCAACGCCGGTCGATGGGTTTGTGTTTGAAGCGTTTGAAGCCGCCTTTGAGCTGCTGTCTGTCTTGCTGTCGGCAGTCGAGCTGTCAGGCTGTGAAGAAGCAGGTGTTTTCTTTACAAGGTTTGCCACAGCGTCATTTATAGCCCTTACCATAGCGTCCACGTCAGCCTGCTCTGTGATGTTCTTTGTTCTGTCGATAGCGGCAAGAGCCTTTTCGACTTCTGAGAAGTCCTCATAATCGTCCTTGTTGAGAGCCTTTGCGGCTTTCTCTGCCTTGTCAAGCTCTGTATAGTCTGCTGACTTGTATGCAAGTTCAAAAGCCTGTGTATGTGTTGCGATATCCGCTGAAATAGTTATTTCCTTGCTGAAAGGCTCGCAATCGTCAGCAGTTACCCCTACTGTGTAAGTACCTGCTGTAAGCATTGCAGTGTTGCCTGTTATCTCTTTTCCGTCTACCTTTATTACAACATTTTTCAGGTCAGCAGGTGTTACTTCAAAATCAACTGCATATTCCTTAGTTGGCAGGACAGGTGTTTTTCCCTCAACATACTGATACTTTGCACCGTCGGCTGTCAGCTCGTCATAAAATTCTTTTGTTGTCATATAGTCATATGCTTTAGCCTTGCCTGCTTCTTTATTTGAACCGCAAGCTTCAACATCTTCTGTTTCTGTGAAATAGTTGTTTTTAAAGTCAGGTGTAGACGAGGAATCTTTTCCCACTATTCCGCCGAAACGTGTATATGGCTTTCTGGCTGAATACTGTGAAAGGTCAATTTCTCCTGCAAAATAGCAATCACTTACAGAACCGCCGGCTACTGAACCAACGATACCGCCTACATCTGTGGTTCCGTTGCCAACCGGCGTGAGTTTTCCTGTAACATAGCTGTTTATGACCTTGGAATCGCCATACAAACATCCTACGATACCGCCGGCGTCTGGTGCAGCATATACCATATCGCCTGTGCTTGAACAATAGCGAACTTCCGTTCCATTCTGTGCATATCCAACTATACCGCCCACATAAAGACTTCCGCTGTCGCCTGAGATAGTTATGTCTGCTGTGTTCTCACAATATTCAAAAGTTGTGGCGTCTGCCTGACCTACCATGCCTATTAAGCCATAAACATATTTGCCGTTATTGTTGAACGATACGTTTGACACACAATCAGAAATAGTACAATCACCTGCAAATCCTGCAATAGTGCCATAAAAAGTATAGTCGTTATCAGTATTTGTCACATCAATACTTCCCTCTATAGTCAGACCTGATACCTCCGCTTCCTCGATATCGCCAAAGAAACCGACCAACACGTCTTTACCATAAATAGACGTAAAATCAATGTTTGAAATAGTATGACCATTTCCGTAAAATTTACCGCTGAAACAATGTTCAATATAGCCGTTTTTACCGATAACGTTTCCGATAGGCGTCCATACAACACCTGTCAAGTCAAGGTCATTTTCAAGAACAACAACTGCGTCCTTATTCTTGTCATAATCTCCGTTGTTTACCGCTTTTGAAAACGCCAACAGGTCGTCAACAGTTTTTATTACCGTCTTATTATCGTCTGCAAATGCCGTTGTCGGCACAAACAAAAGACAGCCCGTCACCAAAAGACTTAAAATTTTCTTTTTCATTCTAATTCCTCCATAATATTTTTCTGGGTTGATATTTCTTTTTTACTCAGAACATAATTTTACATGATTATTTTAACATGGCCTACACACTTTGTCAATAGATTTGGCACAAACGGTCAAAAACCTGCACAAGCGGTAATAAAATAAATGAATAATGCTTGAATTTTGCTTTGATATGTGTTATTATATATTAAGAAATCATGTATAAGAAAGGATTTTTACAGTATGAGAGTGGCATTGGTAGACGATAATAAAAACGACCTTGCACTTCTTCATGAATATATTTCCGAACAAACCGCTCACAGCTGTCAGATAGATACGTTTTCAAGCGGAGAAAGCTTTTTGTCATGTTGGCAGATGGGAGCTTATGATCTGGTGGTGCTTGATATATTCATGGGGAAAATGACAGGGATAGAGGTCGCAGAAAAGCTTCGTGAAACAGACAAAAGCGTCCATATCGCATTCGGCACTTCAAGCAACGAGTTTGCAAGCGAAAGCTACGACCTCAACGCCTGCTACTATCTTTGCAAACCCTTTCAGGCTGACAAAGTAAAAGCCATGCTTGACCGGATCGGTTCTGATGAAATTGATCGTATGCGTTCCGTTAAGCTTCCCGACGGACAGAACGTGATACTCAGAAATGTTATCTACATAGACTGTGCGTCACATATCGTGACTATCCATTGCGCAGACGGTGAAAGCATAGTTTCAAGAAATTCTTTCGCTGAGATCGAGAGCATTTTTTGCAGTCATTCATACTTTTACACCTCCACCAAAGGCGTCATCGTGAATTTCTATGAGATAACCCAGCAAAAAAGCGACCTTTTCATAATGAGCGACGGCACACATATCCCCATAAGTCGCCGAAAATCCAGAGAAACATTAGACGCCTTCGCTCAGTTTCGCTTCAGTGATCTGCGAAAAGGCGGTGAGCAGTAATGCCTCCTTTGTACCGCCTTGTGGAAGTGGGCATATATTCCCTTCTGAATTTTCTGCCACTTATGGTGCTTGCCCTTTATCCCTTCCGGCATAGGCTTCGCTTTTCCAAAACAGCTACTGTGGGACTTGTTGTGGCTCTTTCACTGGTGCAGATCTTCTTAGGCTGGCAGGCGGCATTTTTCAGCACAAATGCAGGTCTGCTAAGTGCAGTCAGCACCCTGCTCTATGCGGCTTTTTACTTTTTCGCTGTGAAGGTCAAGGTCGGCAAAACAGGCTTCACACTGCTTCTGCTTTCAAATAACGCAAGCTTTATCGTCATTACCTCAAAATGTCTGGAGGGCATTCTGTTCCCGTCACTTGCCTATGAATCATACCGCTGGTCGTTTTCCCTTTGTATGCTTATGACAGAAGCCGTGGTATGGGGGCCGCTTTTTATCTACATGAAAAAGGTCTACACACCTGCGGTGGAAAGAGAGCCGTCAGGTCTGGAGTGGCGCTATCTTTGGCTTATCCCATTTACGTTCTATATAATATGGTATTATACTCTCTACGGCAACTCTGCGAAAAGCAGCTTAGAGCTTGCTCTGGAGCCAAAGAACACCATAGCTCTGTTCTTTATAAACGCAGGGGCATTTCTGGTGTATTACATCGTGGCACGGCTGGTCATCGAGCAGCAGAAAAATCTGCGGCTTCAGGAAAATAACCACCTGCTTGAAATGCAGAACCTGCAATATGACTATTTGCAGGATAAGATAAAAGAAACAAGACGCTATAAGCATGATGTCAGACATCATATCGCTCTTATGCAGGAGCTTCTGAAAAAGGGCGAATATGATAAGCTTTCGGAATATCTCAACGCTTTCAGGGATTCTATGCCCGATATATCAGAACACATTTACTGCAAAAACACATCTGTAAGCGCACTTCTTGCATATTTTGCTCAAATAGCGGAAAGCAGCGGCATTGAATACAAGGTGAGCGCTGACATCCCAGATGATATAAAAATAGACATAACCGACCTCTCTGTGCTTTTCGGAAATCTTATCGAAAATGCCATTCACGGCTGCGTGGCTGACAGTGCAAAGAATAAAAAAATAATAATCAGAGCAAAGGCTGACAGCTATTCCCTCTGCCTGGCGGTGGACAACACCTTCACCGGAACTATCCTCACCGACCCAGAAGGCGGTTTCCTTTCCTCAAAACGCAAAGGCAAAGGGATCGGCACAGAGTCTGTCAAGAACATTGCCGCCAAATACAATGGCGTAGCTAAATTTGAATACGGTGACGGAATGTTTTACGCTTCCGTAATGCTGAACATATGAAAAAGGCGGAAAGCTCGCAAAGAGCCTCCGCTTTTTCTGTTTTATCGTCCTCCAAGCTTTACATTTTCAAATGTTGCCACCACAAATAATTCACATATCATTTATAAAATGTTTCTTGCATCTTTTGTGCAAAATGCTATAATCTAATTGAAAATACGGAGAGAATTCCGTATAAAGTTAATAAATCAAACAAATCGGAGGTAATTCATTATGATGGGAAGACTCAGAGCAATGCGTGAGCCGCTCAAATATGTTCAGGGCAGAGATGCTACACTTAAGTTTCATGAAGAAATGGGCTATATGGGCAAAAGGTGGCTGTTTGTATGTTCAAACAGCGGCTACAAAGCCTGTCATGACAAGATAGAGAAAAGCTTTGGCGAGCTTGACGATTACAGACGCTATGAAGTATTTGGTGGTATATCAAGCAAGGGCGAGATAGCCAAAATGGAAGAGATAGTAAAGGCTGACAACATCGACACAGTAGTTGCAGTTGGCGGCGGAAGCGCAGTTGATACTGCAAAAGCTACAGCATACTATACAGGCAAGCACATTGTTATCGTGCCTACAGTTGCGGCAACAGATGCGCCTTGCACAGGTCTGTCAGTAATATACAATGACGACCACAGCTTTGACAAATATCTTTTCTATCCTACCAATCCAGACGCAGTAATGGTAGACACAACAGTTATCGCAAACGCACCTGTAAAGTTCCTTATTGCAGGCATGGGCGATGCACTTGGTACATATTTTGAGGGCAGAGCTTCCATAAGAACAGAGTCTGCAAGCCTTGAAGGCACAGGCATCACAAGAGCAGGACAGGCACTTGCAAGACTTTGCTATGACACGCTGAAAACATACGGCAAGCAGGCAGTTGAGGCTTGCAAGGTACACGCAGTTACACCTGCCCTTGAAGCTATCTGCGAGGCTAACGTATATCTTTCAGGCGTTGGAGCAGACAACGTAAACTGTGCGGCTGCACACTCGTTCTACAATGGCGTAACATCATTGGGAATCAAGCACGCAGACCACGGCTGTTGTGTAGCCCTTGGTACACTGGTTCAGCTTGTACTTGAGGGTGCGCCAAAGGAAGAGTTTGAAGAGGTACAGAACTTCTGCCTTGAAGTGGGACTTCCTGTCACACTCGAGGAGATCGGTGTAACTACACCTGAGCAGGTAGAAACTATCGCAAAGAACGCTTGCATCCCAGGCGAAACTATCCACAATCTTGCAGGCGACGTACAGCCTATCGAGCTTTATGACGCTATCATGCAGGCAGACGCAATGGGCAAGATTGCGCTGGGAAAATAAAGAATAGTGTTAATTTAAAATGATATTGCCACCCACGACTGATTTGGCTGTGGGTGGTTTTTTTGCGAAAAAAACAGAGAAACCCGATCAATGGGTTTCTCTGCCTCTTTTTGCTGTATTAAATACACAGTAAGGCGGAATTAGGTGCAGGAGCAAGCTCTGAATTGTAAGGCTTACGTTCAAACTTGCCTGAGCGGCACTGAAGTTGGGCAATAAAAAGCCATGACGGGAAATGCCCGTCACGGCGAGTGATTTCAAAATTTATCATAACGCAATTCTATCTCACCGGGAACAAAAAAATCCGTCCTACCCAAAGTAAGACAGAAATTGGGTGCAGGGTCGAAACTTTCAGAAAAAGACCAACGATTGGTGCTTGAAGTTTCTGAAAGACTAGGAAAAGAATAATTTTTGAGGCCTCGAACTGCAATATCAAAGTAAAAATAAAACAGCGTACCGCAATCCCCTGCGATACGCTGTTCTCATATAAAATTACTTCTTAGTAGTCACACTCTTTGAAGCCGACCAAGCGCCGTAGTATTTCGTACCCTTTACAGTTGTGTACGAACGAACACGAACGTAATATTTCTTTTTGCCTGAAAGCTTTGAAACAGTGGTCTTGTCGGTCTTGTTGTTTGTTATGGTAACTTTCTTTGCACTTGTGAACTTTGAGTTAGTAGCATACTGAATTTCATATCCGGTAGCCGAGCCTTTCTGCGCCCAGTCCACAAAGAATGCCTTGCTCTTAGCCGTGAGCTTCTGTATCTCCTGCTTGGCAGGATTTATCTTGAATGTCTTTGTGACAGTGCCTGTGTAAGAGCCTTTTCCTGCAATTTTTACAGTGGCAGTGCCTACTTTCTTGTTGTTTGAGTACGAAACTGTGTAGTCAGTGCCTTTTTTCAACGTTTTGCCATTGTATTTAACAGTAATGCTCTGAGTGATGTTCTTGCCAGTGAAAGCCTTTGTGGAAATGCCCGAAACTGTGGCTTTCTTGAAGTTATTTTTGATACTGTAGGTCTTAGAAACTGAGCCAGTGTAATTGCCCTTGCCCGTGATAGTGACCTTTGCTGTTCCGACCTTGATGTTGTTTGAATAGGAAACTGTGTAATCTGTACCATTCTTCAAAGTTTTGCCGTTTAGCTTGACCGTTACACCAGGCTTCTTTGCCTTGCCGTCATATGCGTAGGTCGAAGTGGAAAGTGTCACGCTTGCCTTTGAAATGCTAATTCTTGAAAGTGCAGGGATCTCAGCCGTTTCAAGAACTTTCTTGCAGACTGTACATTCCTTGTGCTTTGAGCCTTTAACTCCGATAGAAGCCGCTTTGTCGACTATCCAACCGCTTGACTTGTGACCTGTGGCATTTATCACTGTCTGAACCTTGATAACAGTATTGCAAACTGAGCAATGTGAGCCGTCTGTTTTGCCTGCGGTGGTGCAAGTAGCAGGGCAGCCCTTGTCGGTAACTGCGGTGTGACCCTTTGCAGGAAGCTTTTCTGTAACTGTCGCATTGCACTTTGTGCAAGTCTTTATAGCAGTACCCTCTGATGTGCAGGTCGGCTGTTTTGTGACAACAGAATTTCCGTAGCTGTGACCTGTTGCTTTTGTTGTGTTGTCCTTGTATGAAGTACCGCAAACAGAACACTTGTGGAGAGTGTAGCCGTCAGTAGTGCAAGTAGGTGCAACAACTGTGTCAGCATATTTGTGTGAAGTCTTTGGTATAGTTTCTGTAACTGTCGCATTGCACTTTGTGCAAGTCTTTGTTTTTGTACCCTCTGATGTGCAAGTCGGTTGTTTTGTTACAACAGAATTTCCGTAGCTGTGACCTGTTGCTTTTGTTGTGCTATCCTTGTATGAAGTACCGCAAACAGAACACTTGTGGAGAGTATAGCCGTTAGTAGTGCAAGTAGGTGCAACAACTGTGGTTGTGTAGCTGTGGGAAAGCTTTGCAATTGTTTCTGTCACTGTTGCTCCGCACTGCGTACAAGTCTTTGTTTTTGTACCCTCTGCTGTGCAGGTAGGCTGTTTTGTGATAACAGCACTGCCATATGTGTGGCTCGTGCATCCGCAGGTGAGTTTGTATGTCTTTGCTACAGACGGATTGTATGTAGGATAAATTTTTACAGTGAGTGAACCGCCGTTTTTGAATGTGATACGTCTTATATCATTAGCATAGTTTTCAAGCTTATTTACACTTACCATACTGCGATCAGAAAATTCAACTGTGTAGTCTGTATCGTCATAAAGCCAGAAATCAATGCTGTCGCCCACACTGAACTGAGTTTTGCTCAATACGCTTGAAAAGGTCGTATTCGAAAGGTCTGTGCGCCAATAAACAGTGGTAGAGGTCGGAACTGTGAACTTATTCACATAGCCGCAAGACTTACAGGTCTGTGTTACAGTGCCGTCAGTTTTTGATGCGTACTTTGTTTCATAGTCATGGCCTGTTTTGACATCAACCGTCTTTATATCGTCAAGATTTGAAAGGTTCAGGGAGTTAAAGGTCACGTTATTTTTATCGTAAATATACCAAACTGCTCTGCCGTTTTTGATAACAGGCTGGCAATCTGAAAGGCTTCCCTCAAAGGTGTGTATACTGCCGTTTACTGTGCCGTCAGCGTTTAGCTTTACACAGCTTACCTTTGTATCTCTGGCCCACAACAGCAAAAAGCTGTTATCATTTATCTTCACAAGCTGTGGAGCAGAAGCCGAGTCTGTACCCTCTGCATAAGAAGTTATCTTATTGAGCTTGTTTGTGGAAAGATCCTTTGAAACAGCGGAAACGTAGACGTTTCGTGTTTCTGACGTATTGATATAATCAAGGTCAACTGTACTCTGTGCCACTATATAGCTTGACGATGACACATCAAAGCCGCCTATAGCCGCACCTGTATAGTTATAGTGACCGGAGGTATATTCAGGGTATGTTACAACGTCGATATTGCCGCCCTTTTCATAATAGCTTGGGAAGAATTTGCCTGTGGTAAAATCAGAATTATACTTCACCAGAACAGCAGAACGTGGATGAGCGTCACCATGGTCGAGGGCGACTATATGGGTGCCGTCGGTTTTTATAAACTGATTGAAGGAGTGGCTCACATAGCCATACTCCACATTCATGACGCCGGTATACGAATCCGTGATAGTCATTGAAGGCATATCCACTTCAATGGTAACATTAGACTGATGATTATTGCCGTCGCTTGATTTATACATTTCGTGGCAGGTTCTCACAAGCAGGTGGTCACCGCTATGGGTCATTCTTGCCGAGCCTGCATCGAATGGGACTGTAGTGTTAGCTCCATACAGACCGCAGGACTTTATTTTGTTCCAATTCTTATCATACTTCGTTATACGGAAAACCTCGAGGGAGTCGTTTTGTTTCGGATTTTCCTGACCGCTCAGGACGTAATAGTTATCGCCTGAGTCATAGAAAGCACCAAAGATCGGCAGCTCATTGTCGATAAGCTTAGTGCTGAGCGGTTCAAAATCAGAGCTGTAATATTCCACAAGGAGTTTGCCCTCGATAGCGCCTGACTGGACACGCATATAATTGCCGTTGTCACACACTGTCAGGTAAGATTTCACTGTGTCAGACCATTGCACATAGTCCTGATCATTAACATTAGAGCCTGAATACGCAACACATTGCGCCACGGCAAAGGCACTGAACGATCCAGCAGACACAGCAGTAGAAACAGCCATTGCGCCAGACAGGACAATGCTCAACATTTTTTTCTTCATATTCATCGATTTCATCACCTCATACAAAAACTTTTAAACGAGAACACCTTTATATATATAATATCACAACGCAAGGCGTATGTCAATGAAAATAAGTTACAATGAGAATGATTTCAATAAATTCGTCATACACCAAAGGTCAACGCAGTAAAAAAAGCAAAGAGGATACAAAACTGAAAAAAACGCCTTGACAAGGTTTGATGGGTGTGATATAATATTACAGTGGTATTTCGAGGTGTGGCTCAGTTTGGTAGAGCGCTGCGTTCGGGACGCAGAGGCCGTGGGTTCAAGTCCCGTCACCTCGACCAGTCACTCGCCGTGACGGGCATTGTCCGTCATGGCTTTTTTTATTATCAGAACTTAACGCCGCAGGGAGAGTTTTTGTATTACCTAAACAAGTAGGGTTATGCTTTGAGGAACCGAAAAGCGTAACCCTTTTTATTTTGGTCGAAACGCAGGCTTGAACCCACTGGTCAACGTTCTGTCGCCTCGACCAGTCACTCGCCGTGACGGGCATTGTCCGTCATGGCTTTTTTATTATCAGAACTTAACGCCGCAGGGGGAGTTTTTGTATTACCTAAAAAAGTAGGGCTATGCTTTGAGGAACCGAAAAGCGTAACTCTTTTTTTTGTATGCTCCACATAGCAAAAGTGCCTTATGACTAGCATTAAGGCACTTTACCGATTCAATCTTTCCCCAACCTCTCCGAAATCTCCAGCACAAGCTTCTGATCCTTCTCAGAAAGCCTCGATACGCTGTCCACGATCTTCTGCGTTAGTGCTGGATTTTTGCTGCCATCATCGAAAAACTGCTGATGATAAAGATATAGAGCAGATAAAACGAACCATGCTTGAACGTGTCGAAAGTATCGAGCCTAGAATAAGAGATTATGCAGAAGAATGGCATATCAACATATTCAGACAAAAAGATCTCCGTTGGAGATATAAGAAAAACTCAGCTTATCACTACATATGGTGTTGGCGCTATAGTTGACTTTAAGAACGATACTATTGTTATCGCTTCTACAGACGATTGGGACTATTCCCCTAATGACGCTGATGAGGTAGAAAATCGAAAAATATTCAGCTTTTTAAGGAGCTTCAACAGCTTTATGCTGCTAAGCGTTTGTAGATATCCGCACCACATTGCATACAGCGCTCTGATTTTCACTTGTTCTACTTCTTCTTTCCCAAAAAACAAATCAAACAGAATATCCACCACGTCTTTTACAAGAATGAATATCACCGCCGCCTCCTGTCCCCAAAGAGAGCGGCGGTATCTACACCACGCTATTTTTCAGTAAGATATTCATTTCTGTCAAACAACTGCTTGATAGAAAGATTTTTAAACCTCGGAATGTTGTATCCGAACGGCGAGTTGAGAGCCTTTACAAAGTCTTTCGTATAGCCGTGATTTTTGAAAAGATCGTCCTCATACTTTATTTTCTCTTCTTGCTTTGTGTCATCTTCCCTTTTTGTGATACAGCGCTGCATAACATAATGATAAATGGAGAAGTAAGAATCCACTGTACGAATATCTCCTATGTATTCTTTCAGTTCACGAACTACAGTAAGATGAGCAATACAGTTGCGGTATTTTCTTGTCATGCTGCTGTCTGCATTATTGATATCAACTTCAACGCACTTGCGCAGCCGCTTGTTCTTTTTCAAGAACAAATTCGGCGACTTATCACGATCATCACAAAGTTCACAAAGCGTCTGTGAAAGTATCCTGTAGTCATTTTTCAAGTTCTTTGAAGCCAACTCAGGAATTATCTCCTTATACAGCCCAAAATCACGTTCAAGGCAGTGTATCGCAATAACATACCTTGCATTGACATTTACAAGATTTTTCACCAGCAGATACATGACCGTAAGATAAAGCCCGATAACAGCCTTTGCCCTCTCCTTAGCCACGTTTTCTCTGCCCTTTGCCTGCTGTTTCACATTTTTGAAATCATCAAATCTGATGTTCTTTATCATTCTCGCAAGCTCACTGCGCTTTGCTTCCAAAGAACTGTTCATGTCAGGAAATTCCACACAACTCTTGTAATAACGCTCTATCTGCGTGTCAGGGATACCCCCAAGAACAAACATGACAACTTTCTCATTCTTAGCCACTTCTCTTATCTTCTGAGCGTTCGCATACTTGATAAGGTATACAAACCGAGAGGACTCGATAACATTGTTTGTTATGAAATTTCTCAGACCATGTATGCCCTTACCTTTTTCTTTAAGTTTTAAGATCTCGCTTATCCTATCGTCCGTGATCTTGTCGTCTATACCGAGTATAGTCAGTGCGTCACGGAACATCGTAAGCTTCGCTGAAGCCGCAGGCTTTCTCATGGAAGCAATGTTCTTTACGATAAAAAGCTCGTTGGTTATCCTCTGGCTGTCATTGAACAGCTTGTAGCCCGCCGTAAGCTCACACTCAACATCAACAGCAGAGCTTTTCATTATCTTCAAAAACTCCTTGATGTTATCAAACTTGCTGATAAGCGTTGTAAGAAGATCGTTTATCTCCTTGCCGTCAAGAAAATATGTGAGCATATATATCATTTTGGAGAAATACAAAAGGTCAGACGCATTCTTCTTTTCACTGTCAAGAATTTTCTCATCAAAATCCATGTCAGCCTTGCCAAGCTCCTTGATAACGTCACCGTTCATGTGGTCGGCGATATTTTCAAAATCATTCCTGAATTTGCCCCAAAGCTTTGCCGCTTCATCAGCATATATCCCCTCTTTTTCATCATCGGTCATTGAAAAACGCAGTTTGCGCACAAGAGCTTCGCCTGCGACAACGTCATTTCTGTAGTAGTTGCAGAAAAGCAGAAAATCCATAAGCTTGTACATCTTTGAGCGCACAGAGTCATATTGCTTGTCCTTAAATCTGAAGCCGTATTCGTCCAGCATTTTCTCACGAAGCTTTTTGATAGAAAAACCGAGATTTTTCTGAGATTTAAGCACAATGAAATCGTAATAAAGGCGTATGATATCATCAGCCTCATAGCCTTTCATCATATCAATAAGCAAGCTGATATTGACCTTGTTGCCCTGGATAAAGCCCTTATTTATAGAATCAAATCTCTCATCTACAAGATAGTCAAGGGTTTCTCTGTATTCGGGATCAATATTGTTAATAAAACTGTAAAGGTCAAATCTTTTTGCACCCGATTTATCATGAAAAACACACTGTCTTATCTGTCCCACAATTGCAAGCATATGATAAACACGCTTTTTGTATGCTTCCGAAGCTCTTGTATCCTTTGTCTTTGGCTCTTCAAGGCCGAAATAGCCAAGGCGCTTAGTTTTCAGCAGGGCATTGAACTTGCTAAGGCTTTTTCTGACATTCGCTTTCTTATCATCAGATAAACTGCTGTTATCAGGGTCAATAAAAACATCATAAATATTATTTGTGGAAAGATACCCAATAAAATCGTCATGACTTTCTGAACCCTTTACACCGAGCATATTGTTCAGCGCATAAACGATATTCGTTACATACACCGCAAGTATCTTTTCAATATCCAGAATGTTGTAAATAAGCTGGATATGTATATTATCATCAAAAGTTTTGCCGAAAAAGCGCTTTTCAAGCTCCGATTTAAGCCCCAGCATATCCCATCTTACAGGCGAGCTTTCACCGCTTCTGTGAGTAGGGTTTGAAGTATTTATCTCCACTCCGCTCTCAAAGCCATGCTTGCTTGAAAAAGTGATGTTTACTTTGGTTACACCACAAAGCTTGATATTGCTGCTGCTCTCAGAGGAAAGCTGAGTTTTGTTGTAGTTATTATTATCCATCTTATCCACCTCATATTCAAGCACAGCAGAATTGCCCTTGCCGAAAGAGGTTATGTACATTTTATTTTCGCTGACAAGAATAGACTTCATTCCTGCCGCCTTGACGGAGGATTTTTTCTTCTCTGCCGCAGGTGCAATGACCTCTACAGCAGGCATGGCAGCGATCGCAGGAGCAGCGTTATTATTTATCTCAGCCGCTTTGAGCTGTCTGGCTTTTTTCTGAGCCTCACGCAGCTCTCTAGGCTTCATTTTATTCTTTTTTGCCATAAATATTACTCCTTATATTAGTTATCCCTTAGCGCATTGAGCGTTAAGGGATTTTTTATTTGTTGGTTTTGATGTTAAATTTTGCCAGTTAGTGCAAATTTGCACCAGTGTAGTAGCGAACGCACGTCCCGTGTCGGTCGAGGGCAGTTTTAGACTAGTGCAAATTCGCACTAGTGTAGTAGACAAGCTAGCCGAAATAGTTGTCATGGGTGTGTTTTAGACTAGTGCAAATTTGCACCAGTGTAGTAGAATGGACAAGATTCAAAAAAGGCATGATGAGTTTTAGACTAGTGCAAATTCGCACCAGTGTAGTAGGTAAAGAATGATTCGAGTTACATACAGGGGTTTTAGACTAGTGCAAATTCGCACTAGTGTAGTAGGTCAAAGTTGACAAAATAATCAATGATATTCTGTAATAAAACACCAAACTTATTTTATCGACGCTTTGCTTTAATGTGTATATTATACCATTTCCAGACACAAATGTCAATAGAAAGTGGCTGTTTTACATAAAGCATTTTCATCACCTCCCGTCTGTTGTTATTTCATCTCATTCCCCAATCTCCTTGACAGCTGCGATAGCACAGTCAAGTACAGCTACAATGATAGCCGTAAGGATCGTCTTTCCCATTTTTATCACCCCCTAGTCTATTGTGATCTCGTCACAGCTCTCAATTTCCTTAACAACTGCTATCGCACAGTTAAGTGCCGATAAAAGGATAGTTGTAAGTATCTTTTTTCTCATTTTCATCACCTCCCGTCTGTTGTTATTTCATCTCATTCCCCAATCTCCTTGACAGCTGCGATAGCACAGTCAAGTACAGCTACAATGATAGCCGTAAGGATCGTCTTTCCCATTTTTATCACCTCCTGTCCTTTGTTCTGTATACATTATACCACCTTATCATCGTCAACAAAAGTGTAATTTTCAAAAACTTTTTTGTCTATGTTTTGGCACATTTATCACGTTTTTACGGCATTTATATCACAATTTTAGCAAAATAATTTTCTATGATATTGACAAAAAGTACATTTGTGATATAATGGATACAAGAGGTGATAAAAATGAGCATGACCCCAAGCACATTTCTGCCCAAGCGTGAGGGCGGCGTACCATATATCGCAGAGGTGCAATCCATACCCCTCTCACCCTCTGCATATTCCGTCATTATCAAGGACAAGTCCATATTTGAAACAAGCCTTTCCCCTAACGGCAGCGTATCAATGTCCTCATTTCTCACAAGTATATTTGATTCAGCATATATCGCATCATTAAAATACAAAAGTGAAAAATATAATGGTATCCCACTTCTGAACGCATTCGTAAAATGGCAGATCGAGGAGATCGATGACGGCCTTGATGATAAAAGCAAGGAGATAATAAAAAGCTATCTTATCTCAAAGCTCTCTGCAAAATACGAAAAGACCAAGACCGAAAATGCAGTGCGAGTAAGGCTCAGCATATGCCGTGACCTTTACGATACACTGAGCAGTGATGACCTTTATTATGAAAACAAGGTGTACAACTCGACCCTAAGAAGATTTCTGAAAGCCGTGTATGAGGACTATGCCCTGCTGTCAGATTGCGAACGAGAAAGGCTTCTTTTCGCCGACAATATCATAAAAATAAATGAAGTCATCAAACAAAACGGCAGCAGATATTACAGCTTCATTTACGCATATTCTAATATGTACAGCCGTGAAAAGCGCCGCATAAGGCTTATCCCCTACCGTATCGTCAGCGACGAATATAAGATGTATAATTATCTTGTCTGCCTGTCCGACGAAAAAAGCGCAGGCAAAGAGTTCAAAGCTGACAGCTGTCGCATAAGCAGATTGAGCGGACTAAGCATTGCAGAAAAGCTCAGCCAAAAGGAATACTCCTCCGTCACCGAATACGAACGGCTGAAAGAGGGTCACGTCAAATCCGTGAAGCACCTGCTCAGCGACCCACGTTTTGGCAGTGATGAGAGCGATATCTCCAAAGTGTACCTCACCGAAAAAGGCGTTGAAATGTTCGGCAAAATACTCTATCAGCGTCCCATACTGAAAGGCAATGAAAAGCCCAAGCCCAACGCTGTCAACGAGTTCATCTCCCCGCCTATCCAAGTCAAATACTATTTCAATAAGTTCGGCAAAGACGGCGTTATCATATCCCCAAGCGACTCGTTTGAAGAAATGAGAACGCTGTATGTCGAAGGTGCTGAGGCGTATAACCGAGAAGTTGAGATGTGAGAATATAAATGAAAATTATAGCAAAAAAACACCCATATACAGAAATATACTCATGATATCATAAATAGTCAAGCTCATGAGAAGAGTTAATATATGAGTTTATCTTTGTAAAATAAACCGACCCCATTCGCTAGACTTTTTGACCTAGCAAATGGGGTCGTTCAAATATCAATATCATTAACTAAAAAAATCAAAACATAAAAGCAAACGTAATATGCGGATCACTTTACTTTTCTGCCGTAAACCTTGCCCACTCATATTCCGCTGTCAGCGGAACTGTGCCGTCAAAGGCTTTCAGCCAGCTGTCAACGCCAATGCCGTTCCACGCATTCATCATTATTTTTCCGGGCGTAACAGGCAGATTTTCAGTAGCCTTGTATGCTTCCTTTCCGTCAACATACCAAGTTATGCCGTCCTCTTTCCACTCAAATGCGTAAGTGTGAAAATCCTCAGAAGCGTCAAAACCAAGATCATACATGTATTCGTGCTTGCCAACACCATTGGTGTAGTAATTGAACTGCACCTTTGTTGTGTCCTTGCCAAGGACTTCAACATCTATTTCGTCCCAAGGATTATCCTCCGACGGACCTGTGTATGTAAAGAACGATGATACAACGCCGTCATTCTTTATGGCTTTCATTGAAACCTCATAAAGTCCATAGCCATAGTTTTCCTTTGAACGATACTCGCCGCCTCTGTACGCTTCGGAATCGCCCATACTGTCAATGGTAAGCTGCATTTTTCCGTCATTGAAAGTTACGTTATCTTCGCTCCACGAACAGTTGAACGGATCACCATTTGACCAGCCTGCTGAAATGGAAAAATCATTTGACGCACCCTTGCTGAAATCTGCCTCAACCGTGTATGGAGAATTGCTTTCCGTTTCCGCCTTGCTGCTGACATCTTGCGAAGAACTGCTGTCAGATGAAGCACCGCAGCCACCCATAGACATAACTATCATTGTGAGAATCGACATAGCCAAAACTTTTTTCATTTTTCATTACCTCCGAATAAATATCAGAATTTTATCTTCTATAAGTATTATAAATCAACAAATGTGATATTTATATCAGAAAAGTAATGCAAATATCAGATTATTAACATCAACTTATATTTTCGATCTGCTTGTGCTATGCTTGTTCCAGTTTGCACGGAAAAACTGATCTCTATACTGTTTCGGCGTAAGTCCTGTCTGTTTCTTAAAGCAGGCAATAAAATGGCTGTGCGAGCTGAAAGCAAGATAATTGGCTATATCAAGCGGACTATATTCAGAATATCTCAGCATATTTTCAGCCGCTTGTATCCTTTTAGACATAATGAAATCAGAGATCTTTACGCCAACTTCCTCTCTGAAAAGCTTTGAAAGATACTGAGGCGTTATGTTCAGTTCATCAGCTATCTGATTGACGGTCACGCCCTTGTAAATATTATCGAAAATGCAGTCAAAGCACATAAGGATATGCTTCGAGTAAACGTTCTGTGACGCAGCTTTTTTCATTTGCTTTGTATAATAAACGATGACTTCTTTGTGTACAGCCATAACGCTTTCTTCATTGCGGCACTCATCACATTTATTAATGTATATATCGCTTATGGTATACGCAGTTTCCGGGTCAAGTCCACCCTCGATGCAAAACCTGCACAGCATAGCTATGGTTATGACAAGATGATACTTGACGTTTCTAAGGTCGTCCTTGCTGAGCCTGCCCTTTCCGTTTGTATCCAGCGGCGTATACAAACGTTTGACCGTTTCAAGATCGCCCGCCCGCACAGCAGAGTAAAATTCCAGTTCCGTTTCATATGGTGAATGATGATAGTCATTTTCCTTTTGCATAAACTGCCGCTTAGACAATTCTCTGTTTATTTCCATAGCTTTCACCCCCTGCTTTTTAGATTATTATATCACATTTACAGACACAAGTAAAGCTTCATATTTATAGAAAAAGGACGGCAAATCACCCTGCCGCCCTTTTTTCTGATAATTAGATATTATTTAGCCTCATTCATTGAAGCCATAGCCTCGTCGATAAGATAATTTATAGCCTTTTCATTTTCCTGAACGACCTGTGACCAGCTCTTTGACTCCTGCGGATTCATTGTTCCTCTTATTGCAGTATCACAGATAGAGTTAAGGTCGGCAGATACGCCCTGTTCAAAGTCGAACACAGGGTTCTGTGCGGAAAGATCATATATAGTATCTCTCATTTCAAGCATTTCATCAGACCAGCCGTAATCGTCCTTATACTGGTCGAGGGTTATCTGATGTGCAGCCTCGTCAAGCTCTGCATAACGGCAGCATTCAAGGAAAGCTGCCACGCCCTCAGGATTTTGAGCGTTTTTTACAATGCTAAAGCCGTGTACTCTTGAAGGGATATACTGTTTATCACTATCAGCTGAGCAAGGAACAGGAACGAACATTACCTCTCCCTTTGATACATCGCCATAGTTTACAGTTGTTGACGGAGCATTCTCAAGTGCCCAAAGTCCGATAGGATAGAAAAGCGTCAGACCTGTTGCCATTCCGCTTCCCTCTGCGTCGCCTCTGAGTTTCCAGTTATTCTCGTGCTTTGGATAAACAACATTGTTCTTCTGCAGCTCATACATCATATTCTGAGCCTTAGCTATCATAGGGTCAGAAATATTATTTACAAGCTTGCCGTCTGTGATACCGATGAGCGGCACACCTGAAGACTGCTGCAAAGCCTTTTCATAATACCAGCCGTCAAGTGCGTATTTATCGCTTTCAGCGTCAGTAAAATCAAGACACATTTCTGTGAATGTATCCCAGTTCCACTTGCCTTCTTTGAAAAGCTCAGCAGGATCATCATAGCCGTTATCTTCCATTGTCTGCTTGTTATATACAAAAACATATGCAGGGTCTGTTCTGATAACGCTCACATAATGCTTATCGCCAAGCATAAACTGATCTGTCGCACCCTTTATGTCTGTCCAAAGAGGCTTTGAAAGATCGATATAATCGTCGATAGGCTCTATCATTGACTTTATAGCGCCCTTAGGGAAAACGTCCATATCATCAGCGCCGATGAAATCAGGTGAATCATTTGACATTACAAGTGCCGCAAGATCGTCAAACTTAGTTTCCCAAGTGGTCTGCACCCAGTTTATCTTACCATTATACTTTGTCTTGAACAAAGCAAGGTCAGCACCTATCTCCTTGTCCTCTGCCTCAGTAGGGTTGATATCCCAATGTGAAAACCACTTTATTTCGTTGCTCTTGAGATCTCTCACATCTTTCATATCATCAGCAAGTCTTTGAACTATCTGCTGCTGATCTTCCTTAAGCTTTTTGTCAACTACCTTGCTTGATGAATCGCTTGAACTTCCGCAAGATGCAAATGCTGAAAGCGAGCAAACCGCAAGGGCAAACGTCAAAACTCTTTTTGCATTATTCATAGCCATACCTCCGAATATTACTTTCTTCTCTTTGCAACGATCACTGCTGTGCCTGCAAGAACAATAACCGCAAGTGTTCCGCCAACAACAGCACCTGTTTCTGCTGCCTTAGATGTATCGTCAGATGCTTTTGAAGATGTAGCCGCTGCTGCAGAAGTCTTGCTTGTATCTGCCTTAGATGAAGAAACGTCTTTCTTTGATGTATCAGCCTTTGAGCTTGAAGTATCAGACTTTGAATCTGCCTTTGAAGTATCTGTTTTTGACTCTCCGCCCTCGGCAGATGCAACACCGAAATCAAGCGTCATTGAAAGTGTTCCGCCGTTGAAAGCGCCTTCCTTCTCCCAGCCTGCGACCTCAGGACAAGCTTTCTTTGTTACCTCGCCTGTTTCCTCATTGACCTCGTCAGTTGGTCTGATATGTATTCTTATTCCACCCTCTGGGTCCTCGTCCAATGAAGTGATAGAATTAAGCGAATCAAAAACCGTTGTTGTGCCGTCCTCGGCAACGAACTTTGCGTCAGATATCTTAACGTCCACAGGATAAACACCATCAGGAAGATTAGCCACCATAACGCCCATATCTCCAAGAGTTCCCTTTCCTGACATTGTCTTGTCGGTGATAACTTTGCTTATCTTATATTCAACAGTTATCTTGCCGGCATCATCAATGCCTACCCAGTCGCCCTGATTCCAGGTCCAGTCCTGACCCATATAAAAGCCCATTGCTCCGATAGAGTAATATGAGTCATTCATTTTTGAGTCCTCCTCTGACGGGTGAACAACATCGCCAAGCTTTGCTGCCGAAACAGAAACTGACATCATTGTTGCTGCGAGAACCGCTGCTGAAAGACCTGCTACAAATTTTTTGATTTTCATAACCTTTTCCTCCTATTTTTCAATAAAATTTTTCGCTAAAAGCAATTTATTTTGTTGTTTCTGTATATATTATAACTATGTAAACGTTTTGTTTATATCAAAAACGTAACATAAATATCATAAAAGTGTTTAATATCGAATTTATGAAAGATTATAAATATATGAAAACAGACCCACTTGATATTCAAGCAGATCTGTTTATTCGGAAGTTATTATAAGAAAGTGACTATGAATTATTATGTTTATATTATACGCTTTGTTTTAAAACTATTATATCAATATTTAATTATTTATATCAAATAATTATCGTAAATAGAATTTTATGAGCAAACATCAATTTATGAAACTAAGCATAAAAAAACAAGCTCGGCAAACGTGACCGAGCTTGTCCAAAAATGGAGTTATATTAAGAAATGATCTATTAAAGATACTTTACCAGTTCATCAAGAACGCCGTCAAGATGTCCGTCAATAAAGCCATAGTCAACGCCCTTGTATGACCAAGCCGCTCTTCCGATAGAACATTTCTCAAAGGCACTGCTTATATCCTTGTACCAGTTAAGAGTATTTTCAGCAGATGCAAGATTTATAACACCGTATTCGCCACAATACATAGGAACATTTCTTTCCTCTGCGACCCTTACAGCCTCAGCAAATCTTCCCATAAAATAATCAGGCGTAAACTTCTCTGTCTTGACCTCCTCGTATGTCTGCATATATTCAAGACCAAGACGCTTTATCTCACTTCTGTATTTTGGGACGCTTCCCGGATAATCGATCCTGAAATCTCTCGGCATCTCATCTACCCAATAGGCAGCCTGATGAGTGAAAAGAAATGGGTCATAGCAATGGAAAGTATAAACTATATGCTCGTCATAAGGCTTATCAAGATCTTTCATTGAATCAATAGAGTTGTTCCAGTAGCTGCCCACAATGATATTTATATCAGAGCTATATCTTCTGATAAGCTTTATGGCATTTTCAACGATAGCATTCCATTTTTCACTGAATTTCGGGTCAGTTACCTCATTGAGAAGTTCAAAAGAGACTCTGTCAGAATATTTGCTGAAACGCTTTGCAAACTCTTCCCAAAGGTCATAGAATTTCTGCTGAAGCTCAGCGTTATCAAAGAATCCGCTTTCAGCCTGAGCCTTGTCAAAGAAAAAGCCCAATGTCTTATGGAGGTCAAGTATCATATTGATACCGTTATTTCCGCACCAATCGATACACTTCTGAACATAGTCAAAGCCGCTCTCTATAAAGCCGTTTTCGTCCTGAAAGATATTATAATCCACAGGCACTCTAACGTGGTCGCAGCCCCAGCCCTTTATACGCTTGATGTCCTCCTCTGTAATAAAATTATCAAGATGCTCCTTGCTGTAATCGCATTGTGACAGCCAGCCTCCGATATCGATGCCGTGCATATAGCCATTAAATCTTCTCATATTTTTAACCGTCCTTTCTGATTCTAGTTTTATTTGCAACTATATCGTAGCACTATATGGCCGGAAATTATATCATAATTTTAATATTCGTGTAAAAATCGTAATGTTATTATGACATTTTAAATGTATTTCTCTAAACTCTTGATATGCATTACGTTGCACATATAAAATTGCACTCCTCAGATTGGCGGATAGGCTGTACATAAAGTGACACAAAAGCAAAACCGCCGTTCAGGCTAGTTCCCGAACGGCGGTTTTTTACAGACATATTGTCATATACGGCGGAATACAAACTATATCCTCTTTGAAACAAAGATTACGTGGATGAATGACATAGCACTCTCCGATCCTTGCCTTATACTTCTCCCTAAAGCGTTTCAAGGACTCTATGGAATATCGCTTGCCGGACTTAACTTCAATAGGATACATTTTGTATTTCAGCTTACTGTTGTTGGAAATAAGAAAATCTATCTCAATATCGTTTCGGTGCTTTTCAGTGTTGTAATGTGTATAGAAATACAGCTTGTGACCGTTTGCCGTCAGCATCTGAGCAATGGCGTTCTCGTAAAGCATACCCTCATTCATGTTCAGCTTGTCACCGAGTATCTGCTTGTAGACCTCATCTTCAAGCAGTTCGTTCTCATCGAATGTGTGGCTTACGAGCAGCCCAGTGTCACCGAGATAACACTTTACATAACTTCTGTTTTCGTTGATCGACAGCCCAACATTCGGATCGTTGCATAGAAAACACTCATTGGATATCATAGAATCTGACAGCCAAAAAAATGTTTCTTCATACTGATCCGCCGTACTTTGTGCGACAACATTACTGAACACCACACGCTTTTCGTGCTGAGAAAGCAGTCCCGGTATCTGATCAAATATGGTAAGCACCTTGCTGCGATACCTTGCATCGATCTTCATAATATCGCTGCGATAGAGTGCGAGTATATCACGCTTTTCAACGTCAGCTTTATCAAAATCCTTCCTGCTTTCAAGAAACGCAATAACACTCTGCGGCATACCGCCCACAAGCATATATTGCTTAAAAAGCAGCATTGCCTTATGGTGCAGCTCGTTTTCAAGAGGTTCTCTGTCTGCAAAGCATTTTCTGATATAGCCAATGATCTGCCCCTCACCCAAAGCATCGCAAAACTCCTCAAAATCCAGCGGATACATACTCAGATGACGTTCCTCCGACGGAATGACGATGTTTTTTACATTCTCCTTGATGGAGATCAGCGAGCCTGTTTCGATATAGTCATATCTGCCGTCGGCAACGAGATATTTAATACATTCTCTTGCCTTTGGGTACATTTGCACCTCGTCAAAAATTATAAGCGACTCACGTTCAAACAATTTCACACCATAATATGTGGACAGGAGCATAAAAAACGTGTCGAGGTCATTCATATGCTTTTGAAAATAGCCCTTGACCTCATCGGGACATTTTGCAAAGTCAATCAGGATATAGCTCTTGTACTCGTTCTTGCCAAACTCCTCGCAGATAGTAGACTTGCCGATACGTCTTGCACCCTCGATAAGAAAGGCTTTTTTACCATTCAGTTCTTTTTTCAGCGTCAGTAGTTTATTATACATTTTACGCTTTAGTATCATAACAACACCTCACTTTGATAATACGCAGGTTAGAATATATTCTCAATTTCAATAATACGCAGGTTTACATATATCTTATAATCGTATTATACGCAGGTTTATAGCTATTATACCACACTTTGCAAATTAAATCAAGGGATAAATCAAGCAGCTTTTGCCGTTTTGGTGTGGTTGACAGTTCAATTATGCCGTGGTATAATATTTCAAAACAAAGAAAAAACTGAATGCGATAGTTGATCGTAGCATCAAATCAGTATTTGGAGGATAAAATATGAAAACCAATATATCACAGCCATTTTTTCAAATATCAGAAGCAAATATTATATCTCGTGGAATTTCAAACGGACATGAATACATCGTTTACTGTTCCGATAAAGGCGTTAATGTAAATACTGATTTTAAAAAGATCGGTAAAGATATGTATAACTGCTGTTCGTATTATGACAGGAATTTATGTGATACTATCTCAAAATTTGAAGAAATGAGTAAAGAAAAAATAGAATCGCAAGCTTATGGTTCTTGGATGGATGGTGCACACTCTTAACTAAAACACATCTTACAGAACCAAATTCACCGCCGCAGGTCACAAATGCGTGACCTGCGGCGGTGTTTATGATTAAACAAAAGTTGAGGGTACTTTTTATTACGGAAATTTTGGTTAGGCATTTTTTTGTTATCACCCTTCATCTTGGCCGCTTTTGTTATGCAATTACAAGTCAGCATCCGACAGAAGTAAAATTTTAGAGAACCTTGTTGCACGGTGTATGAAAACATGATATACTTAATTTGGAAACGGATGATATTCTGAAATGGAGATAGGAAGGGAGTGATTGTATGCTGCCGATATATATGGCATTGATCGATGATGAGGAAGATAAAAGTGATTTTGAAAATATAGTAAATAAATATGAACGAAAATTATATCGTGAAGCCTTTAAAATTCTTAATTCACACGAATTGGCAGAAGAAGCCGTTTGGGAGGCTTTTTACAGGATAGCAGAAAATTTTAAGAAAGTTCACAATTTGCCTGTGTACAAAATGAACGCTTATTTGATTATAACTATTAGAAGGGCATCATATCGGATCTACAATACGGAGAAAAAATATTTTGAAAATGACTCATTTGAGGATTCTGAATATGTGCCGGATATAGCTAAGCTTAATGAGTATGATATTTCTGATCTGACTAACGCTATTGGTCAGCTTGAAGACAAGTATAAAGCTGTTATCACTTATTTTTATTATTACGGTCACAACGCAAATGAAACCGCTGATTTAATGGGGATATCCAGAAATACAGTATATAAGTATCTGAGAAAGGCTGAAACTATTTTATTGGAAAAGCTGAGAGGTGCAAACTATGAACGAAAATGAAAATTTCTGCAAAGCAATCGAACAAGCAGTTGTGCTGCCATGTGCAAAAGAAATGCAGCTGATATCCGATGAAAAATGTGATTTTTCATCAGCATACAGAAGAAGGATCCGCAGATTGACCAAAAATCAAGATAAAACACCCCATTCATTGATAAAGACGACCTTGCAAAAGATGATATTCATAATTGCCGCAGTGCTTATGATCGGATCGATAACAGTAGCTGCTGTACCGCCGTTAAGAGAATGGTTTGTTGGTTTGTTTGCAAGCAGCAATGATAATAATACTGATGTCTGGAATGTACATGGGGATGTTCCTGCCGATGATCTTACAGATGCTTTTGTGTGTTGTGAACCAACATATATCCCGAATGGATTTGCTGAACAGGACCGAGTTCAAGAAGAAACTATGCTTATCATTGATTATTCTTCTAATAATGAATTTATCGAGTACACTCAAAGCAGTATATTAACGAATAATCAAATAGATACGCAAAACAGGACAACTGAAAAGATATCGATAAATGACAATGACGCTCTGCTGTCTTACGATGCCGATACATCAACTATTGTATGGACTGATGGCAGATATTCTTATACAATAACCGGAGATTTGTGTAAAAGTGACATAATTAAGATGGCTGATTCGGTAAACTCTACAAAATAAAATATTTTTCTGAAAAAGTGTGTACATATTCACTCAAACTTGTATCTTACTATATGAGGGGACAAAATCTTGAGGAAAGGAGTGCACATTTTTTATGCAATAATAATAAAAACAAGTACGTGCAATTGTGAAAACATACAAACTTATGTATTTCAATCAGCCATTTTCACTGCTTTTTCGGTTTGTATAATTGAAAGCTGCTGAGTTCAATGAAGATGTGAATATTCATTATGCACAATTACCCATTGCAATAATTGTGTGATATGATGAAATTTAATTTTATTTGCAACAAAATTACCCAAAAAACACTCTTATATTATGAAAGGACGTTTAATACGAAAAAGATCGTAAAGAGAATCGCAGCTATGGGTGCTGCTGTTATGATGATGAGTTCTATGGCTATTGGGGCTAGTGCGGCAAACTCCTACGATCTGCACTATACTAAAGGAGCTCCGTCATCAGATAACGTTTGTGAGAAATGGATGTATGGTATAAAGGCACAGAATAATGGCTATTTAAAATCCACCTGCAAATCCATAAATACAAGTGGCAAGTTTAGTGTCTTAGCAAATGGATACAGATCTTCAAGCCATACTATTAATTGTGGTTCTTTCGATATCTGGAACAAAGGAACAACAAATTGGAAAAATTCTAATTATAAGAAGGGTTATTCTTATGATGTTGTTGCTGAATTTGGAGTGTCTGGCGGTTACACAAATATTTCAAAGTATGTTTCAAGTGCTTCTGCGTCAGGAAGTTTTAACTAAAGAATAGTATTTTGAGCCGCTGCGGATTATCTTGCTGGTAATGACGAGCGGCTCTTACTTTAGAGGATAAATTATGATGAAAAAGATTTGTATTTTGGTTGTTGCGGTGTGCATGGTACTTTCAGCGTGTTCAAACAAAACTAATAATGTAAAATTCAGTGAATTTAATTCTGAATATGTGCCTGTAAATAAAATAACAGATACATATTCAAAAGCCCTCAAATTGGAGTATGCTCATTTCACTATTCGTGACAGTGTAAGAATAGCTGATGTGAGTTCAGTTAGCAGAACGTTATATAAGCCGTCGGACGGTTTTCTGTTCAATAAAGAGCAGAGATTTATAGACTATTTAAACGGCAGTCCTGTTGATCTTAGCAAAATAAGTGTTAGCAGTGACGATATGGGTGAATATCATCAGCTTAACGCCGAAGGAGGTTATCCCTACTTTACTGATTATGATGGTGGCTCGATAGTATGGATCAAAGACGAAGATGCTGAGGCTTTTTTTCTAACTAATGAAAACATTACAGTAAAACGATATTATTGTTGCAACACCTTTGATGATGAGAAATATAAGCTTAAAGACTGTGAAATGTCCATAAGTGAGGCAATAGAAAAAAGTGCTGAATTTTCAGAGGGACTGAGAAAAATTGGCTACCCACAAATGTCGCCTTTTGAGATCAGAGTTGAGAAAATAAACGATACTTATGCGTTCAGAATAGATATGGTGCAACAGGATAACGGAGTACCGTTGAGAGCAGCTAACAGTGGCTTTGAGGGCAGGGAATCCTCTGTCAATGATGTTTTCACAGGTCGATTGAGCAAAATAAATTCAAATCCAGCGGGATACACAGTGCTTATAACTTCTTCGTCCGATATAGGTTGTTTTAGAAATAATGAAAATGTATTTTGTGAATATGAAAAAGAGAATATCGACAAGGTGATAACACCATATTCTGCACTTAGATATATTGATGACAATTTAAGTGATAATTCCAGTTACGAGGTGGATTACATAGGACTTGAGAATAAGATATACTGGGTGGACGCTGAAACGGGCGTATATTCAAGTACTCCAATGTGGACAGTTTCACTCTATAGCCCTACTGAGGAAAAATTATACTATGCTTTGGTAGATTGTGAAACGGGTGATTTTTCATTTTATTCACAAAGCAGTGGTGATATAAATTTGTAATTTTACAATATAGATCGGAGCTTATAAAGTATGGATAATAGCTTAAAAAGAGCCACAGCCTTAATAGCGGCTGTGCTTATGCTGACGGGTTGTTCATCTCAGGACAACAAATCCAATAACCACAGTACAGACAGTGCAAGGCTTGAGCCAGTGGAACAGGCTTATGACGGCTGTGATAAGTTGCTTGGCAGCGATCACGGCAGTTTTAAGCTGCCAGAAAAGATAAGCAAAGTGGACTTTGATAAGGTATATTCTTTGTCCTGCAATACTTTGAAAAATGATGATATGACCAATGCTGAAAAGTTATTCAAGACTTTTTATGGTGACGATTTTAACGAAAGTGCACTTTCAACTGACAATGGCGGAATAGTTTATCAAGCTGGAATAAACACATCTGCATACTGGGGTATGGATATTGCACTTTATTCCGCTGACTATGAGTTTCAAGAAAACAGCAGCGGACAGACTTATGTTGTGGAGCTTGATGAGGGCGACATTACTTTGGGTGGCAGAGCCATTGATGTGACTGATATCGACAGTGGATTAAACAATTATCTTGCTGATTTTTATAAGGATTTTACGATCAATACCAAAGAGTTTTCGGTGAATGACACTGTGGGCAGAATTGATTTTACGGCAAGTCTTGACTATGAAAATGTGCCTTTTCAGTATTCGCCCTCTGCATACAGTCGGGCAGACAACGAGAATAATATGAGTTACTGGACGTTTTTGCAGGTGACAGGCTCTATTGGGGCGGACGGCAAATTTGATTTTATCAACGCAAATGCGCCACTTAACATACTTGATAAGACGGAGAAAACTAAGATGATACCATTTGACGAGGCGGTGAAAATTCTTGAGACGGAGCTTGCAAAAGGGTCTTATTATGAGTTTTCAAATGTTGAGCTTATGTACTGCTGTCTTGCAAATCAGCCAGCATTGGATATGACCGAAGAGGACAATGTTGCTAAGGCTGAACAGTTGGCGGAGGAATACAACAAGACACCAAAAACCTTTGAGCCTATGTGGTGTTTCGAGATAAAGGGCGGCGAGGGAGCAAAGGAATATATCAAGGTGAATGCTCTCAGTGGCGAGGTCTTTGTTGATGTTTCATAGGTGAAGCTTTTTTTGAGAAAAAAATCAGGCATAAAAAATCACAGCACCCGTTTGAGTGCTGTGAAAAATAAGTGTAGCGATAAGCTGGAAGTTGTTATTTATTCATATTCTCAACTAAGCTTGCAGCTTTTACGGTCATCTCCACCCACCCTGGCACAAAACCACTTCGTAATGCATTTTTAACAGATTTAAGATTCGACCAGGCACAACAATAAAAAGGCACCTTTCCTCTATCTATTATCTCTATTGCCAAATTGCTGGTTAATGAGGAAGCGATCCCCTGCCTGCGATACTCTGGTAAAACATCAACTCCAATTTGCCACATATCATCGCAATCCGCAGAACAGGCTGCAAGCCCGATAAGTATTCCATTATCATAAGCACCAACCCCAAGAACATCTAGTTGTTTTCTATCTTCACAAAGTGCATTGCTCCAGATCGGAAGATATAAATTTGCAAAATCCTTTTGTTCCAACACCTTAAGAGGATAGTTGCATTCTCTTCTCTTCAAGGCATTAACATCCGGTAAAAAATACTCTGCCATAAAACAAACACGGTATCCGTTTTCTTTCATCCGTTCATCTAGCCAATGCATATTAGGAGTTTCAAAACAATGATAAAACTCATATTTGCTCAGATAGCTTTCAACAATTTCTCTATATTCATCTTTTACAGATGCAACTATATTATTCCCATATGAAACCAAATTACAGGCAATAGGTTCTTTATAATATTTTTTTGCCAATGGCCCGATCTCAGACTTTACAAATACATTTGTGTCCAAAAGAAAATCACATGCTTTCGCATTAGTATCGTAGGCAGATTGCTGCATTGCAATATCAAGTATCTCTTTATTTGTCATGTTTTGATTACCTCACATAGTATATAAAATCGAAATTCACAAAATCAACAAACTCCGATTTGTCGAGCAGAAACCCCAACATATTTTCTCCATTATACCATATCCACATAAATAAATCAACCAAAACCGAAAGGACAGTAGTATGAAAACAAACATAAATATAGACAAAATCACAAAGCGAATTTTTTGTATTGCTGTGATAGGTGTAATCATCTGTCTTACGGCTTGCGGAAATAGTCAAAATAATAGCGAGAATAGTTCATCTGCGGTGGTGGTATCGGCTGTGGGAAGCAGAACTGATAGCCTTTTGGACAGCAGAGTGACATTGCAGGCTGAGGCTGTGGGTTATGATAACGGACAGCTCACCTTTGTTTATGACGGCAAGGAATACACGCTTGCAATGGACAGCGAGCTTTTTGAGCACGATGAAAAATATGTGAATGGAAAAAGCTTGTCGCAAGCCATAATAAACAATAACATTTGTGAGGACATTTCGGCGGAGATAGTAGCAAGCGAGGGCATAACCAAAATATACAGCTGTGATGTTGTAAGTCCTAACGGCGAGAAATACGCTTCGGGAATGTATGAGGACATCAAGGCGGACGTGCCTGCGGAGAATTATGACTACAAGCTTTGCCACAAGAGCGGCTCTGTCTATGAGCTTAGCAATGCAAATCGGACTATCACGGCGGATTTCAACGATCTTGAGGAGTGGCAGAAAGGAAAATATCCCGAAAGTGCTGATGATGTTATGTTCGGCGGCTATCTTTTTACCGACGGCAAGTTTATTATTGAGGATATCAACTTACTTGTTGCGGTAAATGATGACGGCTCAAAGACGTATGAGCCGCTCACGACCAGTGACTACCCCAGCTTTTTCGGCACAGTACAGACCATAGGCGACACTACCGCAGAGATAAAGCTCACAGACAAAAAGACAGTTTGCACAGTGCCTACATATTATTGCGACGGTGAGCTTAGTGAGGGGCTTGAAGTTATGGTGATAATTGACTGCTCCACAGACCTTTTCGATAGCGGAAAGTCGGAGAGTTTTGATTATGCCGTTATATGCACAGACCCTGCGGAGTATGACCCCTCAGGGCATGAGTTTGGAACGCTCGCTTACGCCAAAGCTGACAGCAATAATCTTGGTAGGTTTATCTACACCGAGATCGGAGATATAGAGAAATGAAACTAAAACTTCTAAACGCAATAAAATGTGACCTGAACAAAAGCATAATAAACATAGGCTTTGCAGGTGCGGTGCTGCTGACGACAGTGCTTGCTTTCACCTCCTCAGCCTATACAGACCTTGCCACCGATAAATCATACTCGGTGTTCGAGTCACTTTTCACTCTCGATAAAAATATCCTCCGCACCGACCCAATGCTGTCCTCAGTGCTGGTTTTCAGAAACGGACTTTCGGGATATATCACAATGTTTTTGCCTATTGTCGTGGCATTCCCTTTCATGGTGTCTTTCTGTGCAGAGCGAAATAACGGACTGATGCGTTTCACCATATCTCGCACAGGCAAGCTAAGATATTATCTTTCAAAATTCATATCCGCACTTATCTCAGGCGGATTTGCCGTTATGCTAGGTATAGCTGTTTACGGCATAGCCTGTGCAGTGCTTTTTCAACCACTTTCGAAGTTTGACGTATCAGCCGACCAGCTTCAATACATAATGCAAGACAGCACAGGTAGAACCATAATCAAAATGCTTGCGGTAGCTTTCGCATATGGTGCAGTTTCCACACTGCCTGCGTTTTTCCTAAGCTCATTCTGCAAAAATCCGTATATCATAACCTGCCTGCCTTTTATGCTCAACTATGTCCTCACAACAATGCTCAATAGGATAATAGACGCAAATCTTTTCAACGATAACTTTGATTTTGATAGAGCGAACGCCTTTTATCCAAGCTCTGTGATGAATTTTCTGTATATACAAAGCTTTGACAGAAGTGCAAAGTGGATAACTGCGGTGAACTGTTCGGGGGCGATCGTTGCCCTGCTGGGATTTATTATCGTGATGAATTTGCGCAAGGACAAGGGGGTGTAGGTCAGCTATGATGAAAAATTTCAGCCTTAAGCAAAGCTTTTTCTGTGCAAGGGCGGAGTTCATAAAGTGGGTATGCGACGCACGAATGATAATCCTGGGAGTGCTTCTTATCTTCATTTACAGCTTTGCTATCGAGCCTCTTAAATCAAACGCAGAGCTTATGGGCGAGCCGCTGAATATCCTTGAGCCTTTTATCGCCATAGCTAATTCAGGTGCGATACTTCTTATCATACCGCTGGTTTTCCTCACACTTATCGCAGATTTCCCCAAGATAGACACCAACACAGTTTTCTACATAATGCGTGTTGGCAGGCTGAACTGGCTGTTCGGACAGCTTTTGAAGCTCATTTTTATGGCTTTATCTTATCTTGCAGTGATATTCTTGGGCGCAGTGCTTCCAATGCTTTCAGACGGTTTTTGGTACAACGGCTGGAGCAATGTGGCGACAAAGTTCGCTTCACGCTTTCCTGAACATTCGGGCAATTTCGGTGTGCAGCTTCTCCCTGAAAATCTCTACAATCAGCTCACAGTATTTTCAGCCGCAGTGCAAAGCTACCTGCTCGTGTTCGCATACCTTATGATAATTGGGCTTATCCTGCTGAGCTTTTCACTTGTGAAACACAAAACTGTAGGCTTTGTCCTCTGCGGAGCGGTGATATCTTTAGGCACAGCGTTCTGCTCTATAAAGACCACGCTTATGTGGACAATGCCAATGGCGAACAGCATAATATGGCTGCACTACACAAAATATTTCCGTGAGCCTGTTATGTCAATGAGTTTTTCAGTCAGCTATCTTGCCATATTTATAGCGGTACTGCTGGCGTTCTGCTTTATCGCCATAAGAAAATTCAATTACGACAATGTTGCAGAGATAGCAAGTTAGGGATTAGGGGGACAAAATGGATATCATCAATGTAAATGACGTATGCCTTACGCTTGGCAAAACGGAGATACTAAAGCACATAAATGTGTCCTTTGAGGAGGGCAAGATACACGGACTTATCGGGCGAAACGGCAGCGGAAAGACAATGCTTATGAAGTGCATATGCGGCTTTATCAAGCCCACGAGCGGTGAGATTATCGTTGACAGCAAGCGGGTGGGCAAGGACGTTGATTTTCCGAAAGATATGGGAATTATCATTGAAACACCGGGGTTTATCCCATACTATTCAGGCTACAAAAATCTCAAACTTCTTGCAGGGCTCAACAACAAGATCGGCAAAGAGGAGATAAAAAGCAGTATGAAACAGGTGGGACTTGATCCTGACCTAAAGCGACACGTCCGCAAATACAGTCTAGGTATGCGGCAGCGTTTGGGACTTGCACAAGCCATTATGGAAAATCCGAAGATACTTATTCTCGACGAGCCTTTCAATGGTCTTGACAAGGACGGAGTAAAAGAAATGCGTGAGTACCTGCTTTCATACAAAGAGCAGGGTAAGACTATCCTTATCTGCTCTCATTCGGCGGAGGACATCTCCGTGCTGTGCGATACTGTGCATGAAATGGATAAGGGAGTGATAAGTGAGATCACGTTTTGACATAGGGGGTATCTCACAGTGCGACGGCGAAAACGCACATCTTACCCCCGTGTCAAAATCAAATCTCCTGTGCAAAACAATGAAAATGGACCATGACTATTGACAAACGTATTAAAATGCGATACCATAAGAATGGAAAGTAATATAAGCTCGTAAAGATTTTAAAAGTCTTTGCGAGCTTTTTGTTTTGAATATAAATTTCGCTATGTTCAGTGACAATAGCAGAAACTTGAAAACAGAATAGGAGGAATGATAATTTGAAAAAACTTAGCACAAGATCCTGCGAAGAAATAATGACAACTGTGTACAAGCCAATAGAGTTCGTTATAGACGGCTTGCTTGCACAAGGTCTGTATATCTTAGCAGGTGCACCAAAGGTCAGAAAGTCTTGGCTGGCACTGGATATGTGCCTGTCAATAGCGAAAGGAGAAAGTGTTTTAGGTCAGAAAACATTGCAGGGCACGGCATTGTATTTGTGTTTAGAGGACAGCTACGCAAGAATACAAAACAGACTCTATGAGCCGACCGCTCCAAAAAGTAAGGACAACATTTTTCTTGCGGCATTGTATGTTTACATCAAAAAGAAAATTGATTTTTCAGGTACGGCGTCAGAACTTGTAAGCGAACTAAAAGAAGTCACGCAAGAACAATTCTATCCGAATAGAGTTACAAGAGATCTGGTTCAGAACGGCTATACTCTCAGGAAGTATGGGATAGATTTTCAGTACAAGCGAACTAGAAACGGCAGGCTGATAATTCTTCATTACGACCGTGAGCGTGATAGTAGTGACAGTAAAAACACTAGCGAAGTTACTGTCAACCCAAATCAGCGAACGTGGGGCGATTTGTGGGCTTGTAATTTTAGTCGAGTAGATCAAACAAAAACGCATCAAAGCCCCACAAGTGACCTGCGGCGATATATTTTTCAATACATCCCCCCCTTATTTCAAAATCTCCCCACTTTTTGAAATAACACCCCTCGCTCCCCACTCCTTATTTCAAAAACACCCCCTATCAACGTTTACACCTGCAAAATTTACACTTTGTTTACAAAATGTAATCGTTATCCTAAGCAGCCAGCTTAACAAATCGTGGAAATAATGTGGTATAATGACAGTACAAAATAAATGGTGCAGAAAAAAAGCACTGTAAAGAATATGGAGGAATGTCATATGGCATATTGTGGACATTGTGGAAAATACGTTAAAGACGGAACAGAAATCTGTCCTGAATGTGGGTGTTATACCTTGGCAAGAGCAGAAACAAAACAGAGCATATCGTTAGGAGCAAAGTCTTTGCTAACATCAGAACAGCCAAACTACAAAACAATACTTATTGGTAAGATTATTGTTTGTGCATTGGGAATAATACTGGGACTTATAGTCACAGCAACAAGTGGTAACATATCCGCACCATACAACACTGCAGATACAAACAATTACAACGAATATTATAATTCCGCAGATTATGCTGAATTTGGAACAGATTATTATACATACGTGTATAAGGCTCTTAAAATAACGACCGAAAATACTAAATCTACAGCTCAATATGCAGCTCAAACAGCTAAACAAATGCAAGATTTAGTAAAAATAGTTCCTAAATTTAAAATAATAGGAACTGGTTTTGGACTATTTATAATTCTCATATCAGCTTTTGCAGCCATAAAATCTATAGGCTCTTATAAAACTGCTATTTATAAATCGGCACAAATGGAGTTGATAATCGGAGCATTAAACAAAAAAGAAAATCAAAAATAATTAGGAGGGAAAAATTATGGCTTTTTGCAGAAAATGCGGAAAAGAAATTAATGATGACGCAGTAATGTGCGTACATTGCGGCTGTGCGACCGAAAAGGCAGCACGAACAAACACGAACCAAAACCCTGACTATGACCCTTATTCAGGTGCAGACTTTGTGGAAGTACTTCTTAGCGTGCTGATACCTCTTGCCGGTATCATAATGTACTTTGTAAAAAAGGATACCCGTCCAAAAGCCGCTAAAACTTGCCTTTTGGTGGGAATCATCACCTGGGCACTTGGCTTTATCACAATGTCTGTCCTTTAGGAGGAATTTGTTATGAAATTTTGTAAAGAATGCGGTGCTGTGATCGAGTTTGATCACGGTGATGGTCTTTGCAGTGATTGTCATCGCAGCAATAGCAATAAGACCTATTGCGGACATTGCGGAAGTCTTGTAGGTAATGATGTCACGATCTGTCCCAAATGCGGTTGCTATGTAAACGGTAACAATATGCAGAACAGCACCTCAACAAGTACGCAAACAGCTTCATACTCCAGTTCAAACGGACTTAGCGATACACAGAAAAAAATAATCGCATTTGCTTTCATAGTAGTTATCATTGCCTTGGTGGTCATGTATATCATTAATGTTTCTGACGGCAGTGCTCTTGTTGCAAGAAAGTTTAACAGCACTATAAGTCAGGCAGAAAAAGACGGCAAGTTTAATGGACTTTCTTTCAAATTTGATCTGATAGGCAGTCCTGAAGTGCTCGACCACACGGATGATGTATACTTTGTATACTCGGCAGCCAAAACCAGCACAGACATTGGCAGCTATAGTGAAAGTTCAGAAAACGGTTTGGTGTTCATTATCAGGATCAACAGTTATCTTACTGGAAAATGCTCAATGATATCAGTTGTGCCTGTAACCGGACGACCCGACCAATCTTATATCAACACTTGGAAACAAATATATACACATTAGGAGAGATGACATATGGCATTTTGCGGAAAATGCGGAAAAGAAATAGACGATGAGGCAGTAATATGCGTGCATTGCGGCTGCCCAACAGGAGTTCAGGCTGCACCAGCAGCACCTACAGTAGATATGGTATCAACAGCGACAACAGGAGAAAAGGTTCTAAGTTTCCTTATTCCAATAGCAGGAATCATACTTTATTGTGTAAATAAGGATAAAAAGCCAAAAGCGGCAAAGACCTGTCTTTTAGTGGGTGTTATCACATGGGCAATATGTATAATTTTAATTCTGGCAATAGCTATCATACCTTCTAAAATGACAGAGAGCCAGTTAAAAGCTGCAAACAGCAATGCAAAATGGGTGTTTACTATTGTGAACAATGAGGCCGCAGATCTTTTAGTAAACGGAGTTTCTGTCGAGCCAGGCTATCACGAATTTAAACTTTCTAACTATAACAAGGATGATAAACTGGAAACTGCCGTCTACAAAGCACTTAAAGACCAAGGTACTGACAGCTATATAACATTTGAGATCGATAAATTCGGTAATGCAAAAAGTGCAACATGGCGTTCATCATCAGGTTCAAGCATTTATGGACAGTGGCCAAACCCAATCCATATGTAATTGACAGACAAAATCAAAAACACAACTTCTTTATAGAGGACTTCCCAGCCGATAAAAAAAGCGAGCCACACAGCTCGCTTTTTTTCCTGCATAAATTCCCCACCTCTGCAAATAATATTACTGCAATTTTGAAAAAACAACGGAGGTCATAAATATGAAAGCAACAGGAATTGTCCGCAGGATAGACGATCTCGGCAGAGTTGTCATACCTAAAGAAATAAGGCGCACCATGCGTATCCGTGAGGGCGACCCGTTACAGACAACGTTGAAAAGCGAACTCGACTACCTGCTTGCACTCCTCAGATTGGCGGATAGGCTGTACATAAAGTGACACAAAAGCAAAACCGCCGTTCAGGCTAGTTCCCGAACGGCGGTTTTTTACAGACATATTGTCATATACGGCGGAATACAAACTATATCCTCTTTGAAACAAAGATTACGTGGATGAATGACATAGCACTCTCCGATCCTTGCCTTATACTTCTCCCTAAAGCGTTTCAAGGACTCTATGGAATATCGCTTGCCGGACTTAACTTCAATAGGATACATTTTGTATTTCAGCTTACTGTTGTTGGAAATAAGAAAATCTATCTCAATATCGTTTCGGTGCTTTTCAGTGTTGTAATGTGTATAGAAATACAGCTTGTGACCGTTTGCCGTCAGCATCTGAGCAATGGCGTTCTCGTAAAGCATACCCTCATTCATGTTCAGCTTGTCACCGAGTATCTGCTTGTAGACCTCATCTTCAAGCAGTTCGTTCTCATCGAATGTGTGGCTTACGAGCAGCCCAGTGTCACCGAGATAACACTTTACATAACTTCTGTTTTCGTTGATCGACAGCCCAACATTCGGATCGTTGCATAGAAAACACTCATTGGATATCATAGAATCTGACAGCCAAAAAAATGTTTCTTCATACTGATCCGCCGTACTTTGTGCGACAACATTACTGAACACCACACGCTTTTCGTGCTGAGAAAGCAGTCCCGGTATCTGATCAAATATGGTAAGCACCTTGCTGCGATACCTTGCATCGATCTTCATAATATCGCTGCGATAGAGTGCGAGTATATCACGCTTTTCAACGTCAGCTTTATCAAAATCCTTCCTGCTTTCAAGAAACGCAATAACACTCTGCGGCATACCGCCCACAAGCATATATTGCTTAAAAAGCAGCATTGCCTTATGGTGCAGCTCGTTTTCAAGAGGTTCTCTGTCTGCAAAGCATTTTCTGATATAGCCAATGATCTGCCCCTCACCCAAAGCATCGCAAAACTCCTCAAAATCCAGCGGATACATACTCAGATGACGTTCCTCCGACGGAATGACGATGTTTTTTACATTCTCCTTGATGGAGATCAGCGAGCCTGTTTCGATATAGTCATATCTGCCGTCGGCAACGAGATATTTAATACATTCTCTTGCCTTTGGGTACATTTGCACCTCGTCAAAAATTATAAGCGACTCACGTTCAAACAATTTCACACCATAATATGTGGACAGGAGCATAAAAAACGTGTCGAGGTCATTCATATGCTTTTGAAAATAGCCCTTGACCTCATCGGGACATTTTGCAAAGTCAATCAGGATATAGCTCTTGTACTCGTTCTTGCCAAACTCCTCGCAGATAGTAGACTTGCCGATACGTCTTGCACCCTCGATAAGAAAGGCTTTTTTACCATTCAGTTCTTTTTTCAGCGTCAGTAGTTTATTATACATTTTACGCTTTAGTATCATAACAACACCTCACTTTGATAATACGCAGGTTAGAATATATTCTCAATTTCAATAATACGCAGGTTTACATATATCTTATAATCGTATTATACGCAGGTTTATAGCTATTATACCACACTTTGCAAATTAAATCAAGGGATAAATCAAGCAGCTTTTGCCGTTTTGGTGTGGTTGACAGTTCAATTATGCCGTGGTATAATATTTCAAAACAAAGAAAAAACTGAATGCGATAGTTGATCGTAGCATCAAATCAGTATTTGGAGGATAAAATATGAAAACCAATATATCACAGCCATTTTTTCAAATATCAGAAGCAAATATTATATCTCGTGGAATTTCAAACGGACATGAATACATCGTTTACTGTTCCGATAAAGGCGTTAATGTAAATACTGATTTTAAAAAGATCGGTAAAGATATGTATAACTGCTGTTCGTATTATGACAGGAATTTATGTGATACTATCTCAAAATTTGAAGAAATGAGTAAAGAAAAAATAGAATCGCAAGCTTATGGTTCTTGGATGGATGGTGCACACTCTTAACTAAAACACATCTTACAGAACCAAATTCACCGCCGCAGGTCACAAATGCGTGACCTGCGGCGGTGTTTATGATTAAACAAAAGTTGAGGGTACTTTTTATTACGGAAATTTTGGTTAGGCATTTTTTTGTTATCACCCTTCATCTTGGCCGCTTTTGTTATGCAATTACAAGTCAGCATCCGACAGAAGTAAAATTTTAGAGAACCTTGTTGCACGGTGTATGAAAACATGATATACTTAATTTGGAAACGGATGATATTCTGAAATGGAGATAGGAAGGGAGTGATTGTATGCTGCCGATATATATGGCATTGATCGATGATGAGGAAGATAAAAGTGATTTTGAAAATATAGTAAATAAATATGAACGAAAATTATATCGTGAAGCCTTTAAAATTCTTAATTCACACGAATTGGCAGAAGAAGCCGTTTGGGAGGCTTTTTACAGGATAGCAGAAAATTTTAAGAAAGTTCACAATTTGCCTGTGTACAAAATGAACGCTTATTTGATTATAACTATTAGAAGGGCATCATATCGGATCTACAATACGGAGAAAAAATATTTTGAAAATGACTCATTTGAGGATTCTGAATATGTGCCGGATATAGCTAAGCTTAATGAGTATGATATTTCTGATCTGACTAACGCTATTGGTCAGCTTGAAGACAAGTATAAAGCTGTTATCACTTATTTTTATTATTACGGTCACAACGCAAATGAAACCGCTGATTTAATGGGGATATCCAGAAATACAGTATATAAGTATCTGAGAAAGGCTGAAACTATTTTATTGGAAAAGCTGAGAGGTGCAAACTATGAACGAAAATGAAAATTTCTGCAAAGCAATCGAACAAGCAGTTGTGCTGCCATGTGCAAAAGAAATGCAGCTGATATCCGATGAAAAATGTGATTTTTCATCAGCATACAGAAGAAGGATCCGCAGATTGACCAAAAATCAAGATAAAACACCCCATTCATTGATAAAGACGACCTTGCAAAAGATGATATTCATAATTGCCGCAGTGCTTATGATCGGATCGATAACAGTAGCTGCTGTACCGCCGTTAAGAGAATGGTTTGTTGGTTTGTTTGCAAGCAGCAATGATAATAATACTGATGTCTGGAATGTACATGGGGATGTTCCTGCCGATGATCTTACAGATGCTTTTGTGTGTTGTGAACCAACATATATCCCGAATGGATTTGCTGAACAGGACCGAGTTCAAGAAGAAACTATGCTTATCATTGATTATTCTTCTAATAATGAATTTATCGAGTACACTCAAAGCAGTATATTAACGAATAATCAAATAGATACGCAAAACAGGACAACTGAAAAGATATCGATAAATGACAATGACGCTCTGCTGTCTTACGATGCCTATACATCAACCATTGTATGGACTGATGGCAGATATTCTTATACAATAACCGGAGATTTGTGTAAAAGTGACATAATTAAGATGGCTGATTCGGTAAACTCTACAAAATAAAATATTTTTCTGAAAAAGTGTGTACAAATTCACTCAAGCTTGTATCTTACTATATGAGGAGGCAAAATCTTGAGGAAAGGAGTGCACATTTTTTATGCGAAAAATTATTTCAATAATTATTTCAGCTTGTCTGATGTTCTGCTGCTTTTGTACAAATGTTTCAGCAACTGATGATGATATAAATATAAACGAAGACATCATTTTGATGAATTTGTACACTGACACTGTAAGTACAACTCTCAGCAAATCCGGTTCAAATATAGTGTATAGTTGTAACGTTGTCGGAAAATCAACAGCGACAAAAATCAGCATTTACCTGTATTTACAGGAATACAAAAATGGCAACTGGAGCAATGTTGATGTTGTAACAAAAACAGCTACAACTCGTTCAGCTCATGTAAGTGACAAGTTTTCATCTGCTGTTTCAGGCAGGAGATATCGTACAGAAACTCACGTATATGTTTATAGCGGAAGCAAATATGAATATCTTGAAGCTAACAGTGCAACCATGATTTATTAAAAAGACGTTGTTGATTAATTGGAAAAGCTGGTGATTCCAATGCAGAGATAAAACATACAAAAACGCACAATGATATTTGTGCAAGCATACGAAAATGAAATCAGTTTGCAACAAAGCAGATTGTTTCAGACACTAGCATTAAAATGACGGAGGTTTTTTTACATGACAAAAATAATTAAGAGGATCGCAGCTATGGGTGCTGCTGTTATGATGATGAGTTCTATGGCTATTGGGGCAGTGCGGCAGATAGTTTCTCGTTCTATATTTCCAACACTGGATCTGTTACGTCAAAAGTTATTACTGCTGGAAATGCAGCTCAGGATGATTATGTTAGGGTCAACTACCGAATTGACAAAATTTCCAATGCTACATCCGTTTCATATAGAACAACGGTTGGAGTTACATATATTGCAAGTGGAAAAATCTCGAGTAAAGGAAACCATACTACGAAACACACTAATGCGACATATATTGATAAAGGTGAACGTATTTTGTGCACCATGTCACTCAATCCAGCTCCGTCAGGTGTAGGTAGTCAGGCTTCAGGATATGTTAGCGGTAAATAAAATTTAAACTAAGGCAATATCACTAACTATCTTTTTATGTGATATTGCCTTAAATTATACGATCAATATAGAAACTTGGTTTCTATATTGATCGGCAGCAATAACCCAAAAGAAAGGAACGACATATGAAAAGTATCAAAAAAGCAAAAATATTATTGCCCGTGCTGTTGGCAGCTGTGGTGCTGTCATCTTGTGAAAATACTCCCGACAATATCAGAAGCAACAAGCATTCGGCTGAGGTGGACAGCGGCGAGGCTTATGTTTCGTCAGAGAATATTTATGACAGCTTTGATGCTGCATTTGAAAAAGAGTATACAAAATTCAAGCTGCCCGAAAAATCGGCGGTGAGCATTTGCAAACCTGACGGTGTTTATGATTTCGAGCTTGCATATATCAATGCCGAAAATGATATGGACTGGCTGTCGTCAAAAGTGGAAGAGCTGCAAAGTGCCTTGGATATCAAGATCGACAGTAAGATCGAAACTGTGGAAGATCAGGCACAGCTCCAGGACGAACATAACAAACTTAAAATAACACGCTTTGCACAGCCTTATTGCTGTTGGGAGGCAAGCGAAAACGGCGTAAATACCGCAGACGCTGACGCCGATAATATGGAGCTTTTTTATCTCGACAGACCAACTTCTGAAAATGCTGACAGCGGACTTTTGTCTGCTGCGGACAAGGCAAAGACTTTGGCGGACACGTTCAGCAATGTGCTTGGAGAGGAGCTTGACAATGTGGTCAGCGACGGGTATGTTATCACGACCGACAGCGGCGTTGGCTATGAGATAGAGATACAAAAGGCATATAAGGGCATCGGCATACAGAATGTTTTTTCCAC